>CALFWH010000001.1 GCA_937927985.1 uncultured bacterium
TAAGGGGTGAAAAAAATGAAATTAAGAAAAGGAGATAAAGTTTTAGTTATATCAGGAAAACATAAAGGTGAAGTTGGTAAAATATTAAAATTAATTAAAGATAAAGCAGTAGTTCAGGGATTGAATAAAGTAAAAAAACACGTAAAATCTCCAAATCCCGATCAAAAAAAGCCTACCATAGTTCAAATAGAAAAACCTATTCATATATCTAATTTGATGATAATCGATCCTATTGATAATAAACCAACGCGAATTGGTTTTCAATTCGTAACTAACGAAGGTAAAAAAGTAAAAATAAGAATATCCAAAAGGACTAAGCAAGAATTGAAAATAGAAAAACAATAAGAAAATAAATAAAAAATGGTTTTGTATTAGAAAAATAAAATTGGGGTGAAAAAAAATGATTAAACAAAGTGAATTAAGATTATATCAAAAATACAAGCAAGAAGTTGTTCCAGAATTAATAAAGATATTTGGATATAAAAATATTATGCAGGTACCCAAAATAGAAAAAATAACCTTAAATATGGCAGTAGGTGATGCAACTCAAAATCAAGATATAATAAAAAAAGTTCAGAAACAATTAATGATAATTGCTGGGCAATATCCAGTAATAATTAAAGCTAAAAAATCAATTTCTAATTTTAAACTTAGGAAGGGAATGAATATAGCTTTAAAAGTTACTTTAAGAAAAGCAAAAATGTGGGCTTACTTAGATAAGTTAATATCTATAGTATTACCAAGAATAAGGGACTTTAAGGGAGTAAATTCTAATTCTTTTGATGGAAGAGGAAATTATAATCTTGGTATTAAAGAGCAAATAATATTTCCAGAATTATCTTATGATGATATAGATAAAATAAGAGGTTTAGATGTTAATATCACTACTACTGCGAAAACAGATAAAGAAGCTTTTGAATTACTTAAATTATTGGGAATGCCCTTTAGTAAAAGATAAGAAAAATAAAAAAACATAGGAGGTAAAATAATGCCTAGAAAAGGACAATTAGAAAAATGGAAAAAAACTCCTAAATTTCCAGTAAGGTTTAGAAATAGATGTAGAGTTTGCGGTAGACCCAGAGGATATTTTAGGTTTTTTGGATTATGTAGAATGTGTCTAAGAAAAATGGCTTATCAAGGATTATTACCTGGAGTCAAAAAAGCAAGTTGGTAAAAGGGGTGTTAAATATGATAACTGATCCAATTGCAGATATGTTTGCTAGAATAAAAAATGCTATTGTGAGAAAAAAAGAATTCGTAAAAATTCCAGGTTCAAAATTTAAAAAAGCTATCCTTGATTTACTAAAAAAAGAAAAATACATCCTTGATTACTCCATAGAACCATTAAGTGAATATTCTTATAATTTTGTAGTTAAACTTAAGTATTATAAAGGCAAATCTGTCATAAATGATATAGTTAGATTAAGTAAACCAGGAAGAAGAATATACAAATCTTACAATGAAATACCTAAAGTTTTATCAGGAATGGGATTAACTATTCTTTCTACTTCTAAAGGAGTAGTTTCGCATAGAGAAGCAATTAAAAATAAAGTGGGTGGTGAAGTAATAGGATTTGTATACTAAGTTATTCTTACTAAGGAGGCGAATTTAAATGTCTAAACTAATAAAAAAAACGATAATCATACCTAATAATACAAAAGTAGAGATAAAAGAAAATCAGCTTACTGTTTCTGGACCAAAAGGACAAATTACCAAAAATTTTAAAACTGATATGATTGAAATTAAAATCCAAGATAATCAGATATGGATTATACCAAAATATGAAAATTTTTCAAAAAGAACTCAAAGATTTTTGAAAAAACTGGCAGGTACTTATTGGAGTATAGTAAATTCAATGGTTAGGGGAGTCAATGAAGGTTATACTAAAGTACTGCAGATAGTAGGATTAGGATGGAAAGCTAATCAAAAGGGAGAAGGAGTAGAGCTGCTAGTAGGCTATTCTCATCCTGTAGTTTTTTACCCTCCTAAAGGTGTATCTCTTAAAGTAGAGGATCCTCAGAAAATTGTTGTAAGCGGAATAGATAAAGAATTAGTCGGACAAGTGGCAGCTAATATCCACAAAATTAGAAAACCTGATAGTTACAAAGGAAAAGGTATAAGATACGCTGATAAAAAATTGGTACTAAAGGAAAGTAAGAAAGGAGCAAAAGGTAGGTAATTAATATGAAAGTAAGAGCTTCTGTAAAGAAAATTTGTGCCTATTGTAAAGTTGTAAAAAGGAGAGGTAAAGTAAGAATAATATGCACTAAATCAAAAAAACATAAGCAAGTACAAGGCTGAAGAGGTGGGATTTATATGCCAAGAATAGCTGGAGTAAACATACCAGAAAATAAACAATTATGGATCTCTCTAAGATATATCTATGGAATAGGTCCAACAAGGGCTATGGAAATACTCAATAAATTAAATATAAACCCCTATAAAAAAGCAAAAGATTTAACCCCAGAAGAAACAACTAAAATACAAAAATTCATAGAAGATAATTATATAGTAGAAGGAGATTTAAGAAGACAAATTAGTCAGAATATAAGAGAATTAATAGAAATAAGATGTTACAGAGGAATAAGACATCAAAAAGGATTACCTGTAAGAGGTCAAAGAACAAGAACTAACGCAAGAACTAGAAAAGGACCTAAACCTAATAAAGTAGGTACAAGAAAAAAATAGGATTAAAGATTGAGAATACTAGCTATAGATTGGGGAACAAAAAAGATTGGCTTATCCCTAGGTAATACAGAATTAAAAAGAGCCTCTCCT
>CALFWH010000002.1 GCA_937927985.1 uncultured bacterium
ATTTGGTAATCTTTTATGTGAATTGTTAATTCTCCTGTTTTTGTTCTAAATAAGAAACCTTCTACTAATATCCAATCTCCTGAGTCTATATAGTCTTTAAATATATCAAATTTTTCATTTATTTCGTCCTTTTTAAGATAAATCTGTATTTTTTCTTTTTGTCCTAATAGGTCTGCAAATATACTTTTTCCATGGTGTCTGATGTTTAAAATTCTACCTGCTGTTATGTAAGTTTCTGAGGGCAATTCTTGTAATTGACTGTATTGATTTTTTAGTTTATCCACTGTTATATTAGGTCTTTTTTGTAGGGGATATCCGTAGGGATTTATACCTTTTTCTTTTATTTTTTCTAAGTTGTTATATCTGTATTCGTTACTCATGTTTTACTCCTTCTTGTTAAACTTATCTGTTTAAAATTATTTTTTTATGATTTTGGATTAAAACCTTTTTAAAAGGCTTGAAAATTGTCTAAATAAATTTAGGGTATTTATGATTAATGTAAAAAAAAGTAAATTTTCTGATAAGTAAAGGGGGATTTTAGGTGTTTTTATTAAAATAATATTTAGAGATCTGGACAAAGGGGGGCAATTATGTCGGAAGATTCCGATAAAACTGAAGAGCCTACAGAACATAAATTACAAGAAGCCCGTAAAAAGGGACAAGTACTAAAAAGCCAAGATGTAGTTATGTTTGTAGGGATGGTAGCTACTTTTGCTGTTTTATTTTCATATTCTAAAATAATGGCCTATAAAATAATTGAATTTACGAAAGATATTTATATGGGATCGGTTTTTAAAAATGCTGTCTATGCTGATAATTTAATTGCTTACCTAGCAGGAGTTTTTATAAAAGCCCTTACTTTATTTGCAATTGTTTTACTTCCCATTGCTTTTATAGCTCTAATTGCTGGATTAATAGGGAATCTAGCTCAAATAGGATTCTTGTTCACTTTTGAACCCCTCTCTCCCAAATTTAGCAAAATAAACCCAGTAAGCGGTTTCAAAAAAATCTTCTCTAAAAAAACTGTAGTAGAATTCATAAAAAATACTCTAAAAATAACAATCATAGGCTGTTTAGTATATATGATAATAAAGGGAAATATTAAACTATTTATAGATTTTCCAAGGGCGTGGGATTTTATTCCTTTTCTAAATGAGTTTAAAAAGATAATAGAAAAGATGGTATGGCAAGTTATAGGTATTTTTATTGCAATTGCAGCTTTTGATTACTTCATTCAAAAAAAATTCTTTATGAAAGATATGAAAATGTCTTTTAAAGAATTAAAAGATGAATACAAAGAATTAGAGGGAGACCCTCATATAAAAGGTAAAAGAAGGCAGATGGCTAGACAACTAGCAATGGGAGGCGGTATTGGTGCCGTTAAAGATGCTACTGCAGTAGTAACTAATCCTGTACATTATGCAGTTGCTTTAAAGTATGAACATGGTCAAATGCAAGCCCCTCAAGTAATCGCCAAAGGTGAAAGATATTTTGCAGAACTAATAAAGGAAATTGCTCAAAAGTCTGAAATTCCTATTGTTGAAAATGTAGAATTAGCTCAAATGTTGTATTCTAAGTGTAAGGTAGGAGATTACATACCTAAGGAATTATATCAAGCTACTGCTGAAGTACTTGCTTTTGTTTATAAACTAAAAAGAAAAAAGAAAATCGTTGGTAAATAGGAGGTATAAATGTTAGGAGCAGGGCAAGCTATAAACATAGGTGGACAAAGAATTCCTTTAGATGTTTTTATACCTGTTGCTATATTATTAGCAGTATTACTTATAATTATTGAATTACCTGCATGGTTAGTTGATACCCTACTTATTACTGATATCATAGTTGCAATATTAGTTGTATTGATGGCAGTATATGTTAAAAGTCCACTTGATTTTGCAGTATTCCCTACTTTGATTTTAGTGGAAACTATATTTAGATTAGGATTAAACATAGCTGCTACTAGATTGATTTTAGCTAAAGGACATATAAAAGATCCTAGAAGTGGGGAACCTATAGGTGCTGGACATGTTATACCCACTTTTGCTAAATTTGTTGCAGGCGGTAATCTAGTAATAGGATTTGTATTATTCTTAATGATAGTAGTAGTACAGTTTATAGTTATAACTCAGGGAGCAGAGAGAATAGCCCAAGTAGCTGCAAGATTTACTTTGGATGCTATGCCTGGTAAGCAGATGGCTATAGATGGAGAATTACATGCAGGCCTTATAACTCCTGAAGAAGCTAAGAGAAGAAGAAAAGAAATAGAAAGAGAAACGGATTTCTATGGAGCTATGGATGGTGTAGGAAAATTTGTTAAAGGTGATACAATTGCTAATATTATTATACTAGCTATAAGTATAATTGGTGGAATATTAATGGGGTTTACTTATTTTAGAAATTATTTTGAAGGAGGTATTGTAGATATATTACAAACTTACACTATTTTGACGATAGGTAATGGATTAGTTTCTATTTTACCATCTTTCTTAGTATCTACAGCCATGGGTATAATAGTTTCCCGCGCAGCTTCTGAATCTAATTTAGGAGAAGATGTAATAAGTCAGTTAACTGGTCAACCTAGGGCTTTACAGATTGCAGCTGGTGCTTCTGCAGGATTAGCTTTCCTATCTCTATTAGGAATGGGGCTTCCTATACTACCCTTACTTGGATTCTCTGCTCTGTTCCTATTTTTATCCTTAAAAGCTAAAAATCAAGAAGTCCAGCAGGAAATTGTAAAAGAGGAAGTTAAGAAAGAACAACGTAAAGAAGAAAAGCGTAAACCAGAAAGTGCTATGGTTTATACTACTGTTGAAACTCTCTCTTTAGAATTAGGTAGAATGTTATTAGGATTGGTTGACGACCAACAAGGTAAAAAACTTCTGGAAAGAATTCCTTCTATAAGAATAAGTGTTGCAAAAGAAATAGGTATAGTAATGCCAGGAGTACATGTTACTGATAATATGGACCTAAAGCCTACAAGCTATATTGTTAAAATTAAAGGAGTGAAAGTTGGACAAGGTGAAGCCCATATTAATAAATTCTTAGCTATAGGTCCTGAAAATGTCATCAGGCAACTAAATGGAAATGTTACTATAGAGCCTGCTTTTGGGATGCCTGCTGTTTGGATAGAACCTCAAGATAAGCCCCAAGCTGAAAGGTTAGGATGTATGTTATTTGATGCTGTATCTGTTATTGCTACTCACTTAGCTGAAATAGTAAAAAATAACGCTGCGGATATACTGGGAAGGCAAGAAACAAGTATACTTATAGATAACCTTAAGAAAACTCATCCCGCTGTAGTTAAAGATGTTATTCCTGAACAAGTTAGTATAGGTGAACTTCAAAGAGTACTTCAAAATCTATTAAGAGAAAAAATCCCTGTAAGGGATTTAATTACTATAATAGAATCTTTAAGTGATGCTATAAAGTATACCAGAGATATTTCTGAGTTAACTGAATTTGTTAGAATAGGGTTGGCTAATTCTATCTCTTATATGTTAGCTAAAGATAGTGTAATATATGCATCTGCGGTGGATCCCCAGGTTGAACAACTTGTATTAAATAGTTTACAGAAAAATGAGTTTGGTACTTTTCCTGTATTAGACCCTAATATTAGTCAATCTATTTTAATGTCTGTTGCAGAGTTTATGAGATTTGCTACTAACAACGGTTATCAACCTATTATAATAACTTCTCCAACTGTAAGGAGACATTTCAGGAAAATAATAGAAAGGAATTTTGGACAGATATTCATTATTTCTTTTGCTGAAGTTGCTGCTAATTATCAAATAAAAAATATCTATATCATAAAAGCGGAGGTGCCTTCTCAAGTTTGAATTATATATTGATTTATACTTCGAATATAACAAAAGTATTAAAAAAAGCAAGTCAAATACCACAATTAAATATTGAATATTTATCCCCTTTGATTTTAAAACTTAAAAACGTTAAAAAGGAAAATTTAAAAAAGTTAAATAATAAAAAAAATTTACTAAATATATTTTTGTTACTTGACTTTAATCAATGCTATAAAATCAACAAAAAGTATAAATTTTCCAAACTAGGAAAACAAGATTTTAAAAAAAGACTATTTTTTTTTTTGACTTTAGGCAGGAATTGTTTTTCTGTAAAAATTTTAAAAAATTTTTCTAATCATATTAAATGTAAAATTGTCCTTTTATATAGATTACTAAATCTCATTTTGCAGTTAAGAAATAAACTATACTTATCTTTAAGTAAACCAACTTATGATCAAATTGCTTTCCAAGTTTTAAAAGAAAATATAAAATATTGTATATCTTCAAGAAAATTTTTTGAAAATTTAGATTTTTATGTTTTTGATGATGTAGATACTATTGAAAATGATGATGCTATTAGTTTTAAAAAATTAGTTAATGGTTACGAAATTTATATAGCTATTGTAGATTTATCAGAAGTTTGGAATATTCATATGGACAAAGTTGCTTTACATTTTCCCCAGAGTTTATATACAATCCATGAAAATTTTTATATGTTACCAATTCATTTTATTGAAATTCTATCTTTAAAAGAGAAAAATAAAAGAAATTGTTTTTTATTTAGGTTTTTATTTAATAAAGATTTTGAAATAATTGATGAATATTTTGAACCAGCAGTAATAGAAATAAAAAGTAATTTATCTTACGAAACCAGCAATAATTTTCTAAATATTAACGATTTTATTTTAAAGTTAGCAAATTCTTTACTTTACAAGAGAATATCTAATGGTGCAATTTACTTTGATATTAACAAAGGAATGAAATTTGTTATACAGGAATTAATGATTCTAGTTAATAATTTTGTAGCAAGAATTTTATATAAAAATTCAATAAAGTTTATCTCAAGAAATTTTATTTTACCTGCTAATTTATCTATCTATAAAGGTAATGTATATAAAATGAGTTCTAAACAGAATTATATTTTAAAGTACAAAATTCTTAATTTACTTAATTCTGCTAAATATGAAATAGAATGTAAAGGTCACGAATTGTTAGGGTTAGACAAATATACTCACGTAACAAGTCCCATAAGAAGGTATGTAGATCTTATAAACCAAAAACAATTAATTTCTCTATATTATACTATAGATGAATTTTTTAGCTTAAATGAGTTAAAAGAAATTATAAAACTTATAAATCCTAATATACAAAAATATAATCTCTTGGTTAAAAATTATAACAGTAAACAACAATTGATAGATTATTTAAGTTCTTTAATTAAGAAGGAAGCTAAAAAAATTTGTTTACATCGCATTCATTGGAGATGCGGCACAGGTATCAGATATAAAACAGATAGTGGCTGAGG
>CALFWH010000003.1 GCA_937927985.1 uncultured bacterium
TAGAACTATCCGTAATAGGTAACTTCAAACTTATTAAATGAGAATTAACAACATCAGGAGATATCTTATAAAAAATAGAACTTCTATTTATATAAATAAATCTAAAGTTCCATAAATCTTTATCTTTACCTATTACCTGTAATCTAAAACTGTCACCCGGTCTTATAAAAACATTGTTTGGCATCTTGGCTTTGATATTATAATTACCTATCCTTATCAAAGCTTCTCCATCCGATTTCCTCCCCAAAAACTGAGCATTCAAAATTTTATCCTTAGGAAACTCTATCTGACTATTTACAGATAAATTACCGCTTATCTTGGTTGAACTTATAGCATTATTTAAATTATTTACTTTATTCATAACTTGATAAACAATTTTTTTTGATAAACAACTTTCAATCTTCCAACCTCTACTTTTTATTTTTATTTTACCTTCAAATCATCCTCTATAGCACTAAGAATAGTTAAATTATAATCGATGTCTTTATCATTAAATAGGTTAATAATTCTTAACCAGTGAGCTGAAGAATTAGGATAAGAATTATAATCATATAAATGTTTGGATATATTAGGGAAAAGCCTACTTACAAAAGCACCTTTCCCAAAAATACCATTTATTAACCTATCCCTTAAATCCTTACTTACCCTTATATTAAATCTCCAATCCAATTCATAATTACTTAAAATCTCAATTACCTCTAACAACCCTAAATTACGATAAAAAAAAGAATTATTACTCCTTTTAATATCCATTAACTCATAATAACTTATACTCCTATCCTTCCTTAAAACAATCTCAAAATCTTTTTTCAATAAAATCTTATTAATTAAACTATAAAGATATTTCTGATCCTGTAAATCTAATTCAGAATTGTAACACAAAAAAGAATAACTTTTCAATTTCAATTTATCAAGATAAAAATATTTTCTAAAATTTTTATCAACTTTATTAACAAGTAGAGCAATTTTTTTTCTATCTAAAACATTGGAAAAACTATCTAAACTCAATTTAGTAAATAGCACTGCACCAAAACCCAAATCAATAGGCTTAGCATATGAAAAACTAAATAAAAAACTTTCATTCTGTCCACAATTATTAAAAATATACTCTAAGATTTCATAAGTGGGAAAAACCAAAGCACAATCCCAAATAATATGAATCCTATCCTTCCAAATACTAACTAATCTATCCCTAATAACCCTCACATTATAAACACTCCAACTCCCATAAGGTATAACACATAAAAAAACCACTAACTCATTACCCATAAATTTATCCTTTAAACTCATAAAATCTGGATAAAGACTACCAAAATCTATATCATATAACTTAATCTTGGCTCTAGAATACATAGCACTTAAAGGCACAGTATAACAAATATTAGAAGGCAATAAAACCACTAAATCATAAGATAAATCCTTTTCAATAATCTTTTCAAAATATTTTAAAATCTTTAAAACTCCATTAGATCCCCTCGGCAAAATATAAAGCTTTACCATACTTAAAAATCTTAACTTAAAAATTTTCTCATTACAAAAGCATCTTTACTACCATAATACCCTTTTCTTAAACCTATTCTTTTATAACCAAATCTTTCATAAAATTTTATAGCTTGATGATTATTTTCAGCCACCTCTAAAAAAGAAACATTAACTTGAATAAAATTCAAGTAATTTAAATGATAAGCTAGCAAAACCTTACCAATCCCCCTTCCCCTATAATCGGATAAAACAATAATTTTATACAACTCACTTTCCTTACCACTTATAAAAGATAAACAAAAACCAATAATTCCACCATTACTCTTAACAACACTTAAAATATAATCCTTTTTAGATAAATAAAAAATAAAATCCTCCTTATCCCAAACCAACAAATTAATATCAACTAAATAACTAAATTCAAAATCAACTTTACAAATATCCTCCAAATCTTGCTTACAAAAACTAAAAAAACTTAAATTATAAACCCACATAAATCCCCTAACTAATTGAACAAAATCAATTATTTAAAAATCAATTAGAATAGATCAACATTAAAGTTCTAGAAATTCGATAATCTATAGTTGGTTTACCAAAATCCTGAATATACTTAATTCTAAGATTAGGATCTTTAATAAACAGGGTTACCATTATTTCCCTTTGCAATAATAAAGGTAATCCCGTATTTTCATCGTAGTACTCAAAAGAATTTATTCTAGTATCCTTAAGATCAAACAAACTAAAAGTATTGTCTTTATCAACTATCTTATTAATATTACCAACTCCTTTGAAAAATTTAGCTTTGTACTTATTTTTTGATAAATTCAAATCTACTATTTTAGGTTCATCATAAAAAATATTATAATCTAACTCAATAGAATACTTAACAAAATCAATTTTAGAAGGACTCTTAAGTCTACCAAACCAATCCCACAAACTATAGAATACAGAATTAGCAAACTCTTTCAAATTAGCTTCATTAATCCTATCCTTATACTTTAAAAACAAACTATCACTTTGATAAGTATACTCTATATTAGGAGAATACACAGAATTTAAATTTTTGTCAATAATAAAATTAGCTCTAAAACTATTAGTAAAAATCCTTGCAAAATTAAGTAAATCCTCATTTAACCCACTATCAGGAACAACATTTTTCAACTTAAAGGCTACATCATAATAACATTCATAAATACCCATCTTTATACGCTTTAACTGTAAGGTATAAAAAAAAGTATTATTAGTTTCCTTAGAGTTATCTAAAAAACTGCTAATATTTTCACGATAATGTAAAAAACTGCTATTCTGTAAACCTAGAGTATTTTCATATAAACTAACAATCAATAAAACCCAAAAACAAACAAAACCAATATTTTTAAGAATATTTTTACTAAATAAACTTATCATTTGGTTATATACTTAACTGCTTTAAGTACAATTTCCTTTTCTTTATCGTAAGAAAGCATTTTAATTGCGTCATGTATAGATACCCACTTCATATCCTGAATCTCACTATTAGGCACAAATTTGAATTGCTTATAAATTTTTAACAAATAAAAATGCACCTCTTTATTATATACCACTTTTTCATAAGGAGAATAATAAGTATAATTTATAACCCCAATTTTTCTTATTATCTTAGGAGAAATCCCTGTTTCTTCCCTTACTTCCCTTATAACAGTTTCTTCCATATTTTCATTTTCTTCAACTCTACCCCTTGGCAAAACCCAAACATTTCTACCCTTCCTCTTAACAATACATATCAAAATGTTATTATTATTCCTCCAGAACAAAACCCCACCAGCAGATATTACTTTCTTTTTAACAGAATCCATATAACTACAGATCTACCTCAATAACTAAATTACCAACCTTTAAAAAACAAGGGAAACTATCTATTTCTTTTTTAG
>CALFWH010000004.1 GCA_937927985.1 uncultured bacterium
TTAGGATCTTTTACCCTAGATAAGTTATTATTATAAAACAAGCTAAATGATTTATCTTTCAGTTTTTGAACAAAACCAGGATGCAAAGTGGTATTTTTATCAGCACAAAGTACTCCCCTGTTTAAAGCTAAATCTATTTGAGTTTCAAAATCCCAAATCTTGGAAGCCATAAAATCTATAGCTCTAATTTTATTAGTATTTTCAGGATTGCTTACCAAAAATATTCCATATAAACTAAATGCAAGCTCACTAGATATTAGACCATCTCTTACTTGAAAAATCTTACCATCTTCTCTTAAATTACCAATCAAAGGCCTAAGAAAACTAGTAGTTTTGACATTACTTAAATACTTATTGTAAAAATTAATATAATCAGTAGTTTTAAGAAAATTATTATAAACATACAACAAATCTATTAAGCTTAACTCACTTAAATTAACAAATGAATCACGAGAATAAAAAGAATAAGCAAAAAAAGGTAAAAACTTTACAGTATCATCAATGTAACTAACATTTTTCATAAAATCAAAAGTATAAGTTTTAAAAACAGCAAAGAAAGTTGGAGTTTTATCAAAAAATCCATTCCAATTTCTTATTTGCTTATACTCATGTACTACTTTTTCTAATCCGACAGGTATTATTAAAATATCTATCTCATCTTTCAAAACACTATCAAAATCCTTTAAATTCTCTAAATTAAAATAATTTACATCAAACATAGACATAAGCTTAGATTTACTATATCTATCTATATGAGAAGCTACAATGTTATATATCTCAGAATCATTAAAAAAGGAAATAATTCTTATCTTTTCTTTAGAATAAACAATACCTAAAAGATTAAAAACTATAAACAAAAATGAAAAGCAAATTATGACAATCTTTTTTAAATTCATCATTTTTCCTAACATAAGCAAATTACCTCCTTGTTACTTATCATTTTCTCTTTTATTTATTTTAAGTACTTTCTTTTAAATCTTTAGGAGAGAATTGATCTTTAAATATCTCATTTAAAAGCAAAATTTTTTTGTTAAAATTCTTATTATACATCACAATAGGAATATTGTGATTAAATTCAGAGAGTACTTGTCTACAAGCACCGCAAGGAGTTATAAAATTTTCAACAGGGACATATAAAGCTATATATAGCCACTTAGTATTATCATCAGATACAAATCCTTCGGAAATAGCTTTAAAAACTGCAACTCTTTCTGCACATATACTTAATCCATAAGAAGAATTCTCTACATTCGTACCGCCTATATAGATAAGCTTCTGCCCTTGCTTAATTACTAAACAAGCAGAAACTTTAAACTTGGAATAAGGACTATATGAATTATTATTATAGAACTTTAATACTTCTAAAATTTCTTTTTCAAGAGGTATTATTAAATTTTGTATATCTGACATCTTAATTTACCATTGATACTATTATTTTAGCGCCTTCTTCTGCTGATTCTGTCATTTGAAAACTTATTTTTTCTTTCAATTTTTCTAAAATTTTCTTACCTTCTTCATAATTAGTACCTTGTAACCTTACAACTAAAGGCACTTTATATTCCTTTTCTTCATAAGCTTCTAGAATACCTTTTGCCACTTCATCACAACGAGTTATTCCTCCAAATATATTTATAAATAATCCCTTAGTTTTAGGATTTTTTAGTACCAGATGTATACTTTGTTTAACTTTATCGGCTTTTGCTCCCCCACCAATATCCAAAAAATTAGCAGCTTTACCACCATTTAAGTTTATAAGATCAATAGTATACATAACTAATCCAGCCCCATTACCAATAACTCCAATATTTCCATCAAGATCTACATAATTAATCCCCAACTCTTTAGCTTCCTTTTCTAAAAGACTACTTTCCTCATGATCCTCCATATTATCATCTATAAAATTCAAAGCATTATCATCAATAATAATTTTAGAATCCAAAGCTAAAACCTTGGTTTGAGATACAACTAAGGGATTAATCTCAGCTAAGGTACAATGATTCTCTTTGAATAATTTATATAACTTCATAGCTATATCTTCTATCTGCTTAATATAATTATAATCTTTATAAACTTTCAAAATAGCTTCTCTTATTTGAAAATTAAATAATTCTAATTCAGATAAGTAATATTTTGATATTTTTTCTGGTTCTTTTTCAGCTACTTCTTCTATATCTATACCACCAGAAGGGGAAAAAATAAACAATACTTTAGAAACTCTTCTATCTATTGTAAAACTCATATAAAATTCCTTGTCTATTGGGACGTATTGATCAATTAGAATTTTATTGACACTAACTCCTTTTATTTGAAGAGAAAATAATTGCTTAATATATTTAATAAATTCGTCTTTATTTTGGGCTATTTTTATTCCCCCTGCCTTACCTCTTCCCCCTACTTTAACTTGAGATTTTAAAACAACAGGAAAGTTTATCCGTTGCTGTAATTCTTGTAAGAATACATAATCATTCTCTACATTTTTATCTATTAAAATACCTTCAGTAGTAGGTATGGAATATTTTTTAAAAAGCTCCTTACCTTGATATTCGTATAGATTCATACCACCATCTCCTTTACTTTTTTATTTAACACATTTTAATTCCTTATTATTTCTTCTATTTTTTGTTTTAATTGGGG
>CALFWH010000005.1 GCA_937927985.1 uncultured bacterium
TGTACTAAAAAGAGGAGTAAAGTTATATACGCTATTTAGTGATTTTAATACATTTGGTTCTTTTTTAATTCTTCTTATTAGTTCAGTATACTTATTTTTTCCGTATTTACAGATTAAGAAAGAAGTAAAAGATAGAGAGTTTTGGTAGAAATGAGCTATACTTTCTTTTGAGTAAAAATTAGGATATAGGAGGTCCTTTATGGGTAATTTATTTTGGGGATGAATGACAATTACGTCTAACCCAGTAAGTAATCTATATTCATTATACTGGGCTAATCCTTCTTGTAAGAATTTTGTTGTTTCATCAAAAACTATATCTTGCCAGTACATACTTAGGATAAGGTGTGTAATTTCGTGGGGTAAGACTCTTTGAATAAGATAGGAATCTCTTTCATGGGCATATATTGCCATAGAAACTCCATAGATAGATTGACGATAGACAAAAGCTCCCGTTGACCAATCTGGTACTAAATTATACCCTTTATAAACTTCATCATTTGGGGCTAAATATATGTCAATTTTCGATTTAGATATATCTATTAGTTCTTCTTTTTTTAAGCCTATGAAATTGAGAATATTTTCATAATAACTATCTAGAAGTTTACTTAAAATAAAACCTAGGTGGCTATTAGTATAATATACATTAAAATATTTGGTTTGCAAGGTTAAATATATTTTATTTTTATCCGTAATTATTTTGTTTTGGTTTAGATTTAAAGTTTCCGTAATAAAAAAATTTCTTACTGAATTTACATCTATTATTTTGGTTTCTTCATTTATATTTAAGATGATTTTGTCTTTATTGTATAGATATATGGTATTAAGAAGGTATTTATTTTTTTTGTTGTCAAATGATTTTTCTTCATCATTTATGTTTATTTTATTTTTGATAATGTCTAGTACTTTTTTATCTATCCATATGTTTTTATTTTCTATTATGAATAAAGAATTGTCGATAGGGACATTAAATATGTATAGTAGGTATGTATTAGTTGCAAAAATTACTTGTGTAATCATTAAAAAAAGAATAGAGATTATTTTTATATTTTTAAGAATCGTTTTGTTGATTTTAATCATGGGTGTAATTTAGTATTTTATTAATGAGAAGTAGGGGTAGTCTTTAATTTTTTCTTTTCCGTTTAGGAAGGTAAGTTCTATTATGAAAGCAAATCCTACGACTATTCCTTGTAGGTTTTCTACTAATCTTTTGGTAGCTTCTGCTGTACCACCTGTAGCTATCAAATCATCTACTATTAGTACTCTTTCACCAGGTTTTATTAGGTCTGTGTGAATTTCTAATATTTCTTCTCCGTATTCTAATTGGTAAGCTGCTGATAATTTTTCTGAGGGTAATTTACCTTCTTTTCTGACAGGTACTATTCCTGCGGATAATTTATATGCTATAGCTGATCCTATTATATAACCTCTTGCTTCTATGGGTACTACTATGTCTATTGCCTTATCTTTATAATGATCAGCTATGGAGTCAACTACGTATTGAAAAGCCCTTTTATCTTTAAGTAAGGGGGTAATATCTTTGAAGTTTATACCTTTTTTGGGAAAATCTGGTATTTCTCTTATTAGAGTTTTGACATATTCTATCATTTTTACCTCCTCTTTTTAAATTAAGATTTTATAATTTTACATTATAAATTTATTCTATTGACAAAGTTAAATCCTTCTTTGTAGGTTTTAAAGAAGGGAAATTTTATAGAATATAGAAATAGTATAAAAGGTATGAGGGCCCCTAGCTCAACGGCAGAGCATGCGGCTCATAACCGCAGGGTTCTAGGTTCGAATCCTGGGGGGCCCACCTTACAAAGTGATAATACCTATTGACCACCCGATTGCTAAGCTTAAACTATCTATCCTACGAAACAAAGAAACTTCCTCAGACTTATTTAGAAAATCTCTTGAAGAATTGTCATATATATTTGTATTTTACTGTTTTGAAAAATCTGAAGTTGTTGAGTTTGATATCTATACTCCTCTGGATAAAGCTAAAGGGTATAGTTTAAAATCAAAATACATAGCAGTACCAATCTTGAGAGCAGGTTTAGGACTATTACCAGCATTCACAAAACTTATACCGGATATTGTTGTTGGAATAATAGGATTAACTAGGGATGAAAAAACCCTAACTCCTACCCAATATTACACTAATCTTCCTTCTGACTTAAGTGAATTTACAGCTATTATACTTGAACCTATGATAGCTACTGGGGGAAGCCTAAATAGAGCTATAGAAATTCTGCTTAACAAAAACGTTTCAAAGATTAAAGTTTGCAGCTGCATAGCTTATGAAAAATCCATATCAGAATTAAATGAAAAATATCCTTTTATAGAATTCTTTGTTTTAGCAATAGATAACATACTAAATTCTCGTGGTTTTATAATCCCCGGGTTAGGAGATGCAGGAGATAGAACTTTTGGTACTCTCTAGAATTCTGATCTTAAATATTTATATTACTTAGGGTTTTATTTTCAAAAAACTCTTTTATTGTTTGTATGAGTTCTTTACGATGGTTTTCATTATCTTTGAAAAACTTACCATCGGTGTCAAAAATTAATATTGGTATATCTAAAGAGAATTTGTTTTGGTACAAAAATTCTTCGTAATATTTGTTTAAACCTTTTATATATTCAATTGATATTCCATCATTTTGTAGTTCAATATCTCTAGATCTTTTTAGTATTCTTTCATAGAGTGTTTCTGGTTTAGCTCTTAAGTAAAGAATAAAGGTTGGTTTTTTAAGTAGTTTTTCTACTAAAAAATCAAACCATTTGGTATAGCTCTTCCATTCTCTCTCATTCATATATCCTGAATCATAAAGATATCTTGCAAAAACATATCTATCTGAATATACTGATCTTTCTAAGAGTAGATTTTCATCAGTGTTATTTTGTGCTTCCATATGTCTTATAGCTCTTATAGTAAAGAATTCCCATTGTGTGGAGTATGCCCATCTTTTTTTATCCTGATAAAAAAGATCTAAGAAATTATTTTCATACCATGGTTCATCGACAGGTAAAAAATTTAGTTCTTTTGATAATATTTGTAAAACAGTGCTTTTGTAAGCACCTATGTTACCGTCAATTATTGCAAACACTCTTAACCCCTCCATCTTCTTTTTACTCATCAATTTTTAAAATTATATAAAAATTTTTTTAAACCTACTTTTATTTTTATTGATTTTTACCATAGTTTTAGTAGGTAATTTTCTAAATTTTAAAGAATTTAAATAATGAGAATTTTGTTAATGAGTAACTTTCAAGATATAATAATTTCAAAATATAATGAATTAATCAGAAAGCTATCTAAGTACAATCAAAATCTAAGCTTAGTAGAAAAAGCTTTTAATTTTGCTTTATATTATCATAAAGATCAAAAGCGTTTATCAGGAGAACCCTATATAATTCATCCCTTAGAGGTAGCTTTAATTCTAGTAGACTATTATATGGATCCTATAACTATCTCAGCAGCTTTACTTCATGATGTTATTGAAGATACTAACTTACAAATAGACAAAATTTATAAGGAATTTGGTCAAGAGGTTGGTTTTATTGTTGATTCATTAACAAAATTACAAAAATTATCTCCTTTTCTAAACACTGTGATTTTTAGTAGTAAAAATAAAGATTTAACCTTAATTAATCTCAAACGCCTTTTTATAAGTACATCCAAAGATATACGAGTTATAATAATAAAATTAGCTGA
>CALFWH010000006.1 GCA_937927985.1 uncultured bacterium
GTTTAATAAATTTTTCAAAATTTTGTATTTCAGTAATTGATGATATTTTGTATAGGTCCTGAAGTAATTGGTTAGCTGGATATTTTTTTTGTTCTATTGAGTGTTCTGTTAAATATATTTTTATCCCTTTTTGGATTAGCATCAAAAATAGTTTTTTTATTAACTTTATTTCTTTACCTTTTGAAAAAGATATTACTACATCGAATTCTATTTTTTGTTTAAATAATTCTGAAAATAGTTTTTTTATTGCTTTGTAATCTTTAGCTGTATCTATTATGATATTTTTACCTTGATAACTAAATACTTGCATTTTTAAGGGTAATTGTAGTGAATCAATTATAGGTTGTAAATTTTGTAATACTTCTATTTTGGGTTGTATTTTTTGGATTTTTATAAAGATTACTGAAGTTAGTAAAGCCAATAAGAAGTTGTAAATATTATAATTTGAAGTGAGCTTTAGATTTTGCTTGTATATAAATTTTCTAAATTTGTTAGATATGCATTCTATGGTATAATTATATTGTGGGAAAAGTGATTTTAGTTTTTTTATTTTGATTATTTCTTTTAGAATGTATAATTTTGAATTTTTTTCTTTGGATTTTTGTTTTATTATTTCTAATCCTCTTTGTGCATTGGTTACTGTTATAGAGTTTTGTTTGATTATTCCGGATTTTTGATAAGCTATTTCTTTTATTGTTTTTCCTAAGATGTCCGTATGTTCTAGAGATATGTTGGTTATAACGTTTATTATTGAATTTAGTGCATTAGTTGAGTCGTTTAGTCCTCCTATTCCTATTTCAAATATTGCTAAATCTACTTTTTGATCGATGAAATATAGAATAGCTATTGCTACTAATTCATCAAACCAATTTAGTTCTAAATTGAATTTTTTATTAATTTCATTTACTATCTGTTGATATTCTAAAAATTCATTTTCTGTTATTGGGACATAATTTATTCTTATTCTTTCTGTGATGCTGAGGATATGGGGTTTAGAGAATAGTCCTATTTTTAGATTAGTTAGTTTTTGAAGTATAAGCTTTATATAGTGTGAGGTAGTTGATTTACCTGCTGTACCTGTTACGAGAATAACTTGAAAATGGATTTGCTTTTGATAGTGAATTTCAAGAATTTTTAAAAAACTTTCTATTTGGATTTTAGGCATTTTTTACACTTCTTCTTGAGTTTTACCTGATAATAGGTGCAGATGAATATGAAAAACTCTTTGACCTGATTCATATCCGCAATTCATAATTAATTTATAATGATTAATATTATTTTCTTTTGCTACTTTTTGGACTATGACATGAAGATGTCCCATGAGTTCTTTATTTTCTTGTGATATGTCCATATGGGTTGGTATATGTTTCTTGGGTACAAATAGCCAATGTATTGGAGCTTTAGGAAAAGCATCTTTAAAAACTATTATTTTTTCATCTTCAAAAATTATTGAAGCTGGAATTTCTTTGTTTATTATTTTACAAAATATACATTGATTATCTAATTGACTCATTTGATTTCCCCCTTTTTATTGATCACCTTATGTAATTCTTCATGCCATTCTTTGTCCATTAATGATTAGTATAAACTCTGATGACAGGACTTCTGCACTGCGTTTACACATTTTCATTCTATGTAAGAATATTTCGAAGTATTCTATGATAGAAGAATAGTTAGTGTTTATTTTTAAGTCAAGAACGATATCATGTTTAGAATGATTTTTATTTGCTACTAATATATCTCTTTCTACTGCATAATTTACTCGGTCGTGTATATCAAAAGTTTTAGGATCTGTATTTTGGACTCTGCTTCTATGTACATCGCTTTTATCTGCTATTACTAATGCAGCTGCTATGTTATCTGGTATATCAAGAAAACTATTGTCTTCATGAGACCCTATAGCTGAAATAACCCTTATAATATATTCATATTTTACATTCATTTCTTTAAGTATTTCCATACTTAAAAAAGAACTACTTATTTCGTGATTAAATCTGGAAATTACATTTCCTATATCATGGAGAAACCCTGCTATTCCTGCTAAATAGATATCTTCCTCAGAATATACTAATTTTTGAAGAATATACATCGCTCTTTGGGAAGTTATTTTGGCATGTCTTATACCATGTTCGGTATATCCCCAAGCTTTTAAATTGGAATTGGCTTTCTGCAAAGTATATAACACTTTGGGATTTTTTTCTAAGTTATAAAGTATTTGCTTTAGGTATGTCAAAACCATACCCCCTTCTAAACTTTATGTCAATAGTAATACATTTTTATTTGTTTATGTTTATACCTTCATTTGAATTAACTACATTTTCTATTATTCTTTTTACATTTTTTTAATAAAAAATTTACTTTTTTTTAAATTATTCTCTAAAGACAATTCTGGATTATAAAAAAAGGCAGTGTCCTTAGATAAAATATATAATAATATTATAGGAAACTATGAATTGCGTAAAATTTCAGCATTAATAATGTATCCATTAGTGAAGGAAGCTTATTAAATGATTATCTTTATAGCTTATAAGTTTTTATTAAAGGTAAAAACAATTTAGTAGTAGAATTTTAATAGAGTAAACGGGGTGTAGCTCAGTCTGGCTAGAGCGCAGGCATGGGGGGCCTGAGGTCGCCGGTTCAAGTCCGGCCACCTCGATTTAAATTGATCAACCCAGTATAATAATGAAAAACAATAAAGC
>CALFWH010000007.1 GCA_937927985.1 uncultured bacterium
GAATGAAGCTCTTAAAGTTAAAATAACTAAAAAATGAGGAAAAATACTTGTGATATAGGTCATCTATGTTTATATTGGGTTTTAGATTAAGTAGTATATTAGTGCCGTCTTGATCTAAAGGAATATATTCTCTTCTTTCTGTGTCATATATTAAGCTTCCAAAATATTCTACTCTTCCTATGAATCTTTTCATTTTTTTATGAATTTTTGGTTTTTTTAGGTTTTTTTAATTTTTTTTATCTATTATGAGTTTTAGTTCTTTTATTCCCTTGATTTCTACTTCTTCATTTATTTCAAAGGTTAGATTGGGGTTAAGCGGAATTGCTTCCCATAGTACTCCTTCTACATTTACTATTAATTTTTCATTCTCTATTTTTATAATTTTACCTACTTTTGAAACTATTTCTAGTTTAGGATATTTTTTATAAGATATGATGATATACATTATAAAACCGAAGATTAACAGCATTGTTATAGAGGTTATTATTATTGTGGCTATGGGTATGGGGTAATAAAAATTAGTATTTTTAAATAATAAAACAGATCCTAATATAAATGTTAATAATCCTGTTAATGTGAGTATTCCGTAGGTTTGGAATTTAAATTCCAAAAGTAGTATTATAAAAGAGAAAACAATCAATATAATTCCCAGTATATTAGCAGAGATTATTCCTAATCCGAATAATCCTAGGGATAGTGATATTATACCGACTATTAGTGGAGCTAATGATCCTGGATTGTTTAGTTCTATTATTATAGCCCAAAAACCAAGTGTTAATAAAAAATAAGCTATTGAAGGGTTGGCTATAAACAGGAAAATTTTTTCGATGGTATTAGGAGGATCTTTTATATATTCTATTTTTTCAAAATTTTCTAGTATTATTTGTTTAGACGTATCAGTTATGATAGATTTATTTTTTATTTTTTGGAATATTTCATTAGGGTCTTGAGATATGAAGTCTATTATGTTTTTGTTTAAGGCTTCTTTTTCGGTGAAGGAGGTTGAATTTATCACTGTTTCTTTAACTGCTTCGTAATTTTTATTTCTTTTTTGAGTTATGTTTCTTGTAAAAGCAAGTAAATCTTGTATAACTTTATTTTGTAAGGTTGGGTCTTGGATTAAGGGGGTCGATGCTCCTGTATTTGTTGAAGGACTCATTACTGATATATGCCCTGCTATTAAGATAAACATTGCTGCTGAAGCGGCTCTACTTCCTGATGGGTATACATAGGTTATTATAGGATGATTTGAGGCAAAAAAAAGCTTAACTATTTCTACCATTGAGTTAAGTAATCCACCTTCACTATCTATTGTTATTAGTATAAAATCTATGTCTTTGTTGTTATATTTTTCTATTTTGTTCTTAAGGTACCAATTAGTTGCTGGTGTTATTGGCCCGTTAATTTCTAAGACAATTACTTTTATATTGTTTTTATTAATTTTTTTAGTATTTAGTATCGTAACGGAGGGGGGATTTGGAGTAATATTTACCTTTGCAAATGTTATTTTTTCAAAAAATAGATATATGAACCAGTAGAAAATGAAGAAGCTAAAAATAATTTTTGATATTAGATTTATCATTATTTTTGAACTTTTATTATTCTACAGATTTTGTGTGATTATTGTTTAGTTTTGTGTAGGATAAAGCTATTGCTATTGCGTCGGTTATGTCATCTATGGGTTTATCTTTTATTTTGAATATAGATAGTACTTTTTGTTGTATTTCATTTTTATTTGCATTTCCTTTTGAGGTGATTATTTTTTTTACTTGACTGGGGTTGATGAATAGTATTGGAGTTTTTGATTGACTACAAGCTAAGTTTATTACTCCTATAGCTTGAGTTACTTCAAAAGAGGTTTTTTTATTTAAATAGTAATACATTCTTTCTATTATTACGTTATGTGGCTTGTATTTTTTAAGTAGAGATTTGGTAAAGTTATATATTTCTCGAATTTTTTGGGTTAGATTATTGGATTTGATGGGCATTAGACCATATTCTATTAGTTTAGGTTTGGAATTATTTTTTATTTTGAGTATAGCAAAGCCTACTCTTGTTGTACCTGCGTCTATTCCTATTATTATTTTTGAGTTTAGATTGTTTTTAGGTGTTTTTAGGTTGTTCACACAATTAGAATTTTATTATTTAAAATTTTCTTCCTTCATAAAAAAAAATTGATTTTTAAGCATATTAGTGATATTACTTTTAAAATTACTGATAAAGAGCAATATTTTTTAATATTTTAATAGTTATCTAATTTAAAATGAAAAATTCCGATTTTATAAAATCTTGATATTACTTGGTTTTTGAAATTAGCTTTTTAGAGAAAAAGGAAATTTTTAGGCAAATTAGTTTTTAAATTAAGAAAATATTGGTTTAAAAAGGAGGATAAAGAAGATTTTTTTAGAACTCTTTTAACATAAGTAAGTACTACTTTAAGGGAGGTGAACAGTAGATGTCAAAAGCAAAGACTACTCCTAAGATGGTTTCCAAGAAGGAGTTAGTAGAATCCATGGTTAAGTGGATGGAAAAGAATAAGGGAATTCAAGTAACAAAAAAGGAAACAGAAGCTTTATTAAAATCTTTCTTGGAAACTGTAACTGAATATCTCAGAAAAGGAGTAAAAGTACAATTAGTACCATATGGAAGCTGGGAAGTAAGACAAAGATCTCCAAGAAAAGGAAGAAATCCAAGAACTGGTCAAGAAATAAATATACCAGCAAGAAAGGTCCCAGTTTTCAGAGTTGGTAAAAAATTAAGAGATGCTGTATAGATAGGTTTTCTGTATTTTTATTCTATTATGGATTAAGAAGGGTCCCCAAGTGGGACCCTTTAATATTAAATGAGGCTCACTAAATTCTCTATATGAAATTATTTATCAATCTGATAAATAGTTTTCTAAAGGATATAGGTTATAATGAAAAGGTAAAAGCTTTTGTAAAAAAAATAAGAATTCCTTATAAATTGATTTTTGCTGTAATTTTTTTTACTATCATTTTTAATTTTACTACAGTTATTCAGCCTTTTTTACTTGCAAAGTTATTTGATATAATATATCAAGAAAGAAATATAGGTGTATTAAATTTAGTTGTTTTTTTTGGGATCTTGTTATTTTTGATTAGGGGTATTAGTCAGTACTTTCAAGGCTATTTCCTAGCAAAAGCTTCTCAAGATATGTTGAATGAAAAAAGAAAGGAATTTATAGATTTATTTTTTAAGCAACCAGTTTACGTTATTGAAAAGAATCATAGCGGTCATCTGATTTCTATAGTTATAAATAATATTGGTGCTATAGTTTCTGATTTACCTGGCCTTATAATTGGGTATGTAAATAGCTTAGTTACTATCATTGTAGCTATGGGATGGATATTTTATAAAGATTTTGTTTTAGGTTTTATAACTGTTTTTACTTTACCTATTTTAGCTTTGGTAATGAAACATTTTTTTAAAAGGGTTGAAAATTTATCTGAATTGATTCAACAAAAAATTTCTAAAATTATAAGTGAAATGAATGAAGTTTTTAGGTATATTAAAACTGTAAAATCTTTTAATAATGAAGAATATGAAAGAAATAAAATATTTAATTTGTTGGATGAATATAAAAATTTAATTTTGAAGATTTCAAGAATATCGTATTTACAGAAGCCTTCTGCTGAGTTTGTGGCTTCTTTGTCATTAATATTTATAAGCTGGTATAGTGGGTATTTGGTAATAGTTGGTAAATTGTCTCCTTCTGATGTTTTGGTTTACTGGGGTTATGTAGCTTTGTCTATTTCTCCTATTACTAATTTATCTGCATCTATTTTTAATACAAAGATAATTTTTGGTTATATAAATCAACTTATGGAATCTGTTTCTAAAATAAATGAGAATGAGTTTGATAATTCCATTTATATTTATAATGATCCTATAAAATTTAAGGGTAAAATAGTTTTTCAAGATGTTCATTTTGGATATGATGAGAAAATGGTATTAAGTGGGGTAAATTTAACTATATTACCTGGACAGAAGGTAGCTATTATAGGTAAAAGTGGCATAGGAAAAAGTACTCTAGTTTCCTTATTACTAAAATTCTATAAACCTAATAAAGGTAAGATTTTTATTGATAATATTGATATTACTCAAATAAATCCTCGTATTATTAGGGACAATATTTCTATTTTTACTCAGGAAGTTTATCTTTTCAATAATACTATTATCGATAATATAAAATACTCTAAGATAGGTGCTACATATGAGGAGATAGTAGAAGCTTGCATTAAAGCAGGTATACATAGTGATATCTTAAGTAAGAAAGAAGGGTATAATTTTGTTGTTATGGAGGATGGTAAGGGTTTATCTGGGGGGCAAAGACAAAGGGTATCTTTAGCAAGAATATTTCTTAGAGATTCTCCTATTGTAATTTTGGATGAACCAACTTCATCTTTAGATCCTAATACTTCAAAAAGTGTAATACAAACCGTTTTTAATCACTTCAAAGAAAAAACCCTGATTTTTATTTCTCATAACTATGAAATAATTAACATGGTTGACAAGGTTTATGTTGTTGAAGATGGTAAAGTTTATGAAAGGGTTTATAAGTAGTTTTACAAAAAAATTATTGTTAAATAAACAGGAAGGTTAGGTTAGAGGTTTAATTTTATGTATAATATGGGTTTTTTGGGTATAGTTTTTAATATAAGCGGGGATATTTTGGTATGGTTAAGTGCTTTACTTATTTTGTCTATATATAGTTTTTTGTATAGAGATAATTTTTTCTATAAGATTGCTGAGCATTTATTTGTTGGGGTTTCTGCGGGTTACTGGTTTGTCCTTACTTATTGGAGCTTCATTTATCCTAATGTTATTCAGACTTTGATAGCTATATTTACTATAAACTCAATTCATAATCAAATGATAGTCCAAAAGATTAATCCTTTAGTTTCTGTTGATGTAAGTATTCCTTTTAATATTGTCAAAAAGTTGCAATTAGGTTTTCCTCCTTTAGATATTTGGTCTTTTCTTAATGTTTTAATTCCTACTATTTTGGGTATAATGGTTTTACTTAAATTAGTGCCTTCTATAGGTTGGGTAAGTAGAATACCTATTGCTTTTATGGTAGGAGTTACTGCTGGTATTACTATTTATTCCATTGGTATAGCAGATGTCATTAAGCAGATAAGTTCTACTATAGATCCTTTTATTTATATAACTAAAGAAGGTAATATAAATTGGGTTACTACTATTTCTGATTTGCTTATACTTATTGGAGTACTTAGTAGTTTGTTATATTTTTACTTTTCTACCGAATTTAAGGGATCGGTTAATTATATTGTTAGAATTGGTATAATGTTTTTAATGATTGCTTTTGGAGTGGCTTTTGGTTATACTGTTATGGCAAGGGTTTCTTTAGCTATACAAATGTTTGATATTCTCATAAACAAATGGTTAGGAATAAAAATAATTTAAACTTAAAAATTATTCCTGATCCTATACTTAGGAAAAAATCCAAAAACCTAAGTTTATCAGAAATAAAGAATCGAAAATTTTTAGATTTTATAAAAAATATGTCAATTTTGATGGATGAGTATCAGGGTATAGGGCTTTCTGCTGTGCAGGTAGGGTTTTTGAAAAATTTCTTTATAATAAAGAAGGAATTAGATAAAGAAAAAATTTCGAATTATTTAGAAGATATAGAAGTTTTTATCAATCCTGAGATATTGGAATATAGTCAGGAAGTGGAGGAAAATTGGGAAGGATGTTTGAGTATTCCAGGAATAGAATGTCTAGTACCCAGAAGTAAAAAAATAAAAGTAAAGTATTTAGATTTAGAAGCTAATTTAGTAGAAAAATATATAGATGATTTTAAAGCTATAGTTTTTCAACATGAGTATGATCATACTCGAGGAATTCTCATTATTGATAAAGCAAAAAAAATTAGAGAAATAAAGTAGGAAGGGATAGGATTATGTCAGCTACTTTAAAAGAAATAAAAAATAGAATAAAAGTTGCAAATAACATTAAAAAGATTACTAGTGCTATGAAGTTAATTGCAAGTATAAAGTTAAAAAAAATACAAAGAAATTTTTTCCCTTTTAAAAATTACCTAGATAATATCAAAAATGTTTTTTCTATTTTAATGAAGAATTGTGATTTCAAATTGATAGTATCTGACCTTACTTACTTTAAGCAAAGAAGGTCTGATAAGAAGTTGATAGTTTTCATTTCTTCTGATAAGGGTTTATGTGGGGCTTACAATACCAATTTGTTTAATTTTTTTGAAAAAAACTTTGGTAGTTATCGTAAGGATGATTTACATTTAATAACTGTAGGTAAGAAAGCTTTTCTATATTTTTCTAACAGGAATTATAATATAGTTGATAATTTTGATCGTGTACCTGATATACCTTCTTTTGATTTTTCAAAGAAAATTTACAGAACTTTACAGGATAGATATGATAAGGATTTATCTATTGGACAGGTTTTAGTTATTTATACTAAGTATATTAATTCGATTAAGAGTGAGCCTACTTTACAGAAAATTTTTCCTATCGTTGTAGATGATTTATTTGATATTAAAGAAAATGTTGATCATTTTTTATTTGAGCCTTCTATAGAAGAAGTAGGTAATTATGTTTTTGATTTATATTTAAATGGATTAATTTATAAATTATTGTTGGAATCTAAGCTTTCAGAGTTTAGTGCTAGATATTCTGCTATGAATACTGCCACTGATAATGCTGATAATTTAATAAAAGAATTAAAGTTAATTTTCTTTAAGAAGAGACAAGAGAGTATTACTAAGGAATTGTTGGACATTGCTAATGCAGTTGAGGCACTAAAATAAATTTTTCTGTATATGCTTCTTAATCGCCTTCTTGAAA
>CALFWH010000008.1 GCA_937927985.1 uncultured bacterium
AATTTCTAAACTTCAAAGAGATGTTAATTTCTTGGTGGATTCTCTAATAGAAAAATCTAATAATTTGCTAGCAAGAATTTTTAATAAAAAGGATAAGTCCCTTGTAGAGAAAATATCTAGGAATCTAACTGATCTAAGGGATAATGAAATTGGTAAATTACTAAAAGAGTATGCTATTGATTTTTATAATAAATTCTATCTACTTGTTCAAAAGTATGTAGATGAAAAATTAGATAAAATAAACAATGTGTGGGATAGATTTTATAAGGATTACGTATCTGAGTATTTGAAAATAAGTTTTCAATCTAAGCTAAGTAGTTGGGGAAATAGAATAAATTTCTACATAGCTAACAAAGATATAATTGATAAAAAAATTAGTTATATTCTTGAAAACGATAAAGGTAAAATAGTTTCATCTTTGTATAAGCTATTTGATAATTTTATCAATATGGATTATTCTAAAATGAAGAATTATAATGAGTTAGTATTAAATTTTGTCGATGAAAATTTTAGAGATTATTTTTACTTAGATTTGGAAGATCAAGTAATTTCTGTTTTTGGTAATGAAGATGATGTCATGGATAGATTAATCAAATCTTCTTCTATTTTATACAGGTACAAACACCATTTATTTAATAATTCTTATATTAAGAATTACAAAGTTTTAGGAGTTAAAGATATTAATAAAAGTAGATTTTTTAATGCTGCTAAGATAAGAGAAGTGGAAATTGTAGAAAATTATGATCCTTATAGAATTTCTATGTTGCAAGTTAAACATGGTTTACCTCTTTATGCTTTTGTTTTGATTGATATAATGGAAAAAAGCTATTTTGATTTGATTAATTCTGATCCAGGATTACATATAGATCCCTTCTATCAAAAAGTGGAAAATATATCTGTTGATTACTATGTTAGTCAAGAAGAATTCAATAAATATCTCTATATTTATCTATCTTTCATATTTGAAATTGTCAAAAAAGAAATGATTAATTTTGTTATTTACTTAGATGGTAATAAATTTGAATTAGGTAGTGATAAATATCAAGCAATAGAAAATTTATCTGTTAAGCTAAAAGATAGTTTCTTTGCTTCTAAATTCTATTATTTAGTTGAAAATACTTTATCCTCTTTTGGTCAAGAATCTTTAAAAATAACTCTTAAAGATTATTTTTCTAAGAATTCTAATCGACTTTATTATTTAAAGAATAAAAAATCATTAACTCAAGAAGAAATCAAAGAAATGAATATGTTAGAAAATGAAGTAGATATTCTAAAGAAATTTTTAGATTCTATGAAGGAGGTTTGATTTTATGAAAATAGTTGAAAGTAAAAAGAGTGAACAAGGAATTTTAAAATCTTATACTGAGTATTGGGTTTTTAATACCAAGAAAAGAAGAGAATTTATACATATAACTAAGCAAGTGCAGGAAGCAGTAGATAAATCGGGTATTAAGGAAGGTTTTGTTTTGGTTTCTGCTATGCACATTACTGCTAGTGTTTTTGTTAATGATAATGAGGATGGTTTTTTATATGATCTAGAAAAATTTTTAGAGAGGCTTGCTCCTTATGGTAAACATCCTGATGGAGAAGAATATAGACATCATTTATCAGGTGAAGATAATTGTGATGCACATCTAAAAAATATACTAGTACATCATCAAGTTATAGTCCCTGTAACAGCAGGTAGATTAGATTTAGGACCTTGGCAAAGAATATTTTACGGAGAATTTGACGGACAAAGAAATAAAAGGTTAATAATTAAAGTAATCGGTTTTTAAGGAGGAACAAGGTGGTTTATATAGTTGATTATTCTTCAACTATCTTTGGGAAGATTACGGGAATTTGGTCAAAATACAAAGCTTCTGATTTAGCAAGCTGGATAATAAAAGATATTCTTAGTAGAAATAGTTTACCTATTGATTTAGTTGTGCTAGGCAATGTAATAGGTGCAGGCAATGGGCAGAATTTAGCAAGGCAAGCAGTTATCAAAGCTGGTTTACCTTTTAATACTCCTGCTTTTGTTGTTAACCAAATTTGTATCTCTCCTATCAAGGCTTTACAAACTGCTTACGTTAATATAGTATCTAAGGAATACGATGTTGTTATTGCCGGTGGAGTTGAAAGTATGACTAATGCTCCTTTTTTAGTTAAAACTAGGTTGGGAAATAAATACGGAGATATGATTTTAGAAGATTCTATAAATACTGATGGACTTAGGTGTGCAATTTCTAATAAGTTAATGATTGAATTAGCTGATAATATTGCTAAGAAATACAATATAACTCGTGATCAACAAGATGAATTAGCTTACAACAGCCACTTAAGGGCTTTGGAATTTTGGAAACAAAATCCTGATAATTTCATAAAATCCCCAGAAAAAAACATAGATGAAAATATAAGTGAAGATATTAGTAGAGAAAAATTAAGTAATTTGAAACCCATTGTAGGTGATGCAACTGCAGGGAATTCGTCTGCTTTAGCTGATGGGGCCTCTGCTGTTTTAATGGTTTCTGAAAGAATTTTAAAAGAATATAATTTAATTCCTTTAGCTGAGGTAGTAGGTTTTGCTGAAAGTTTTGATGATCCTGTTAGTTTCCCAATAGTACCTTCTTTGTCAACTAGATCACTATTGAGTAAATTTAATCTAAAAAAAGAGGATATAGATTTATGGGAGATAAATGAGGCTTTTGCAAGTGTGTTAGCTGTAAATATGAAAATATTAGAATTGGATTATCAAAGGACAAATATATTTGGTGGAGCTATAGCTTTTGGACATCCAATTGGGGCTACCGGTGCAAGATTAGTCGTTAATGCTATTTCGGGATTAAAAAAATATAATCTAAAAAAAGCAGTAATTATGGTATGTGCTGGAAGTGGTGGAGGTTATTCCATGTTAATAAAAAATATTTAATTTGATAATAAAATTTATAGTGAAAAGTTAGGAAGTTATATGAAAAATTTAATGGAAAAATATGAAAAATTCAATAGTTTAATAAATCAGATAAGGAAAGTATTTTTTGCTAGAGAGGATGTATTTTATTTGATTTTTTCTTGCTTTCTAGCTAAGGGGCATATTTTGATAGAAGATGTGCCAGGAGTAGGTAAAACTACTTTAGCTAAAATTATTTCTAGTTCAATGGATTTGAAATTTAAAAGAATACAAGGTACTCCTGATCTTTTACCTACTGATATAACGGGTTTAAGTATTTATAATCCTAAAACAATGGAATTTGATTTTAAACCTGGTCCTGTGTTTACTAATATACTACTAATAGACGAAATAAATAGGATTACTCCTAAATCTCAAAGTGCTTTACTTGAAGTAATGGAGGAAATGCAAGCTACTATAGATGGGAAAACATATGTATTCCCAATTCCATTTTTTGTGATAGCTACTGAGAATCCTATAGAAATGGCAGGTTCCTACCCTTTAGTTGAAGCTCAACTAGATAGATTTTTAATGAAGATATCTCTAGGTTACCCTAAAAAAGAAGAACTGAAAAAAATCGTAGATATATATCTATGGAAAAGAGAAAGTTTTGTGTTTGAAGAAAAATTAACTTTAGATGATATAATAAGTGCTTTTGAAGAGGTTAAAAAAGTTTTTATAGACGAAAAATTAAAAGATTATGTAGTGGATTTGTTTGAGGTATTGCATAGTGATGGTAACATTTATTTGCCACCTAGTCCAAGAGCTTTATTGCATATTTTTAGGACTGCTTCTGCTTACGCTTATTTGAATAATAGAGAATATGTTATACCAGATGATATAAAATCTGTTTTTCCTGCTGTTTTGGCTCACAGAATTATTTTGAAAAATTCTACTGATTTCAGAGATAATTTTAATTATCTAAACTTGATTTTAACTAAAATAAATATTCCTAAAGTATAGTAAGGAGGGTTAAAGTATGGATACTAATACATTAACATTAGATAATTTATTAAGGATAGCTGTTGAGAGGAACGCTAGTGATTTACACATAACTACTGGATTACCACCTATGCTTCGAATAGATGGTAAGTTAGTACCTACTGAATATCCTAGATTAAAACCTGAAGATACTAGAAGATTGATTTATGCCATTTTAAATGATAAGCAAAGAGAAAAGTTTGAAAGGGAATTGGAGCTAGATACTTCATATGGTATCCCTGGATATGGTAGATTTAGATTGAATGTATTTAAGCAGAGGAATTCAGTTAGTGCAGCTTTTAGAACTATTCCTAATGTTATAAAGAGTCCTGATGAGTTAGGATTACCTCCTATAGTTTACGAATTAGCAAAGAAGAGAAATGGATTAATATTGGTTACTGGTCCTACTGGTGTAGGTAAATCTACTACTTTAGCTTCTATTGTTGATATTATAAACTCAACTCGTAGTGAGCACATTTTAACTATCGAGGATCCTATAGAGTATATTCACACACATAAAAAATCAATGGTAAATCAAAGGGAATTAGGGGTTGATACTTTTTCATTTTCTGCTGCTCTAAAATCTGCTTTAAGGGAAGATCCTGACGTTATATTAGTTGGTGAGATGAGGGATCTGGAAACTATCAGTGGAGCCCTTACTGCTGCAGAAACTGGCCATTTGATTCTTTCCACTTTGCATACCTCTGATGCACCTCAAACAATAGACAGAATAATAGATGTTTTTCCTCCTCACCAACAGCAGCAAGTAAGAATTCAATTGGCTTCTGTATTGGAGGCTATAATTTGTCAACAATTAGTACCATCTGCTACTGGTCAAGGAAGATTCTTAGCTTGTGAAATACTAATAGGTACTGCTGCTGTTAGAAATATAATACGAGAAGGTAAAGTACATCAATTAAAAGCAATTATGCAAACTTCAAGACAATATGGTATGCAAACTATGGATCAAGCCTTATTTGATCTATATAAAGAATCAAAAATCACTGCAGAAGAAGCTATCTCAAGAAGCAGTAACCCTCAAGAAATGAAAGCAAGAATAGGAGGATCTGTATAAAACTTAATTATGAGATTTATTCACATAGCTGATCTACACCTAGGAAAAAAACTAAAAACTATAAAAGGTGATTTAGAGCTATGTTTTGATAAACCTTTTCAGCAAATAAAAGAAGTAATTAAAGAATTCAAACCCAAACTCTTGTTTATTAGCGGAGACATTTTTCACTATAAAAATCCTTCTGCAGAAACAGAAGAATTATTCATAAATTTTTTAGTATACTGTTATGAAAACGTAGATTTTACCTTTGTCATTTCTGGTAATCATGATAACTTTAAAAAACTTTCCAATTTTTCGATTTTTAATGAATACATTAATAAATATAGTTCAAAAAAGATTTTTGTTTATACTTATAACGATTTAAAGACGGATATTGAC
>CALFWH010000009.1 GCA_937927985.1 uncultured bacterium
AAAAAGCCACCTACCAAAAAAGGTTTTGTTTTATCACAGTTACATATATGATCAAAAACTTTTATTTTTTGAATAATTTTTTGTAGTTTTTTTTTAAATTTTTCTATTTTTTTATTCATTTTTTATTCATTTTGATTTACTATTTTTTAGGATTAATTTAAGGTCAATAATGGATTGATTTACACTATTAAGGAGATTTTCTATTTTTAATCCTTTATAATTAGGTCTAAATTTTTTTAATTCATGGTAGGCATTTTCCAGTAGTTTAAGGGCTTCTTCTATTTCCTGATGATTTATTAGATCTGCAGCTTTTATTATATTTATTATGTTTTGTAAGAATATTTTATCTTCAGGATTATTTATTTCTTGGTATAACTTATTGGCTTTTTGTATAGCAAAGGAATAGTTTTCAAGAGCAAAAATATCTATTATTTCTTTGAGAGTAGATAAAAAAAGTTGATCTTCCATAATCTCTAATTAATTATTTTTTTCTTTTTACTTATTTTCCTATTATAGGAGGGGAAAAATAAAATATGTCAAAATAATGTAAATAGAATAATTATTTTAGGAGGATAAATATGTCATCCGTTCTTTTGAAAGATAAACCAAGAAACATCTTACCCAACTACACTTCTAAAGTAAATGAAAAAAAAGAGAAAATTCTAAATTTGGCAAGGGAAATCGTAAATGATTCCAAACTAATAATTTTTACTTTATATCAAAAACCGGGTTATAGTTTAAAAGCATGGGAATTTGTTAAATATAATATGGCTCTAGAGGAAGTAGAAGCAGATATAAAAGTTATTAAAAATACTCTTCTTAAAATTGCTTTAGAAGAGAAAGGATTTAATAATTTATCTCCTAAGATAAGAGGAGCAATAGTAATTAATTACACCAAAAAGGATCCAATAGCTTTAGCCAAGAAATTAAATGAATTCATAAACAATTTAAAAAAAGAGAAAAACATAAAAGAAGATATTCCAGAAATCCTATTTGGTATATTTGAAAACAGGATTATAAGTAAGGAAGATATTAAAAGATTATCACAGTTACCATCAAGAGAGGTATTATTAGGTCAGTTAGCAGGTACTTTGAAAGCACCAGTAGCAAAATTAGCAAGTACTTTAAATTCTATTATATTAAAGTTATTGTGGGCTTTACAAGCTGTAAAAGATAAAAAACAATCTCAATAAAAATTCTAATTACCGCGATAGAGCGCGGTATAAAAATACTCTTGGCAAGCAATAGTGCTTGCAGAAAGGAGAGCAAAGATGCTAACAAAAGAACAAATAGTAGAAGCTATAGGGCAAATGAGTGTTTTAGAATTAGTAGATTTAATAAAAGCAATAGAAGATAAATTCGGAGTACAAGCAAGTGCTCCAATTGCAGTTGCAGCAGCTATGCCAACCACAGCAGCACCAACAGAAGAAAAAGAAGAAAAAACTTCTTTTGATGTTATAGTTGTAAGCTATCCTGATAATGCTAAATTAAATGTACTTAAAGTAGTTAGAGAATTAACTAATATGCAATTAAAAGAAGCTAAAGATTTCGTAGAAAGTTTACCTAAACCAATAAAAGAAGGAGTATCCAAAGAAGAAGCTGAACAAATAAAGAAAAAACTAGAAGAAGTAGGCGCTAAAGTCGAAATAAAATAAATAATTTTAACACAATTTTTACTTCCTTTTAATCTTTTTTTTACAATATACCAAGGGTTTTTTGATAAAATCTTACTATTTATTAATAGAAAAAAACAAAATAAGTATGATCAAAGAAAGGGTTAAGTTAGTATGTCAGATTTTGAAAAATTAACTTCTAAAGGAGAAAAGTTTTTTAAAAAACCTGAGCATATAAAACCTCCTCCATCTGATAAACAAAAACTTACACCACCTACTAAAAAAATTGAAAGTATTACAGAAACCGTAGATTTAGAAAGAGAAAGCCTTATAAAAAATATAGAAAAACTTATACATAAAGCAAATGTAGTTGAACTTATTTTAAATTACAAAAATTTACTAGGTAAAATAGTATTGAAAAACGGTATAATCATAGACATAACTATAGATGAATATAAGGACATAGAAGCACTAATATACTTAATTCAAATCACTGAAGAAGATTTACTACATTATCTACCTATGTTTCTAAGAAAAAAACTAGAAGAAGAAAATTTATTAGATACTCTAGAATCAATGATAAAGTATAGAGTACAAGATATAAGGCTAGAATTAGAATTAGAAAAAGAAGAACAGGGAAAAAAAATCGATGAAATAAAAGAACAGCAATCACAAAAAATTGATTCGCAAAATTCCTCAGAAAATAATGATATACTAGATGATCTAGAAAAAGAAATAGAAGCTTTACTTAAAGAAATAAATAAAGAAGAAAATAATCAAACAGAACTAATAGATAATCAAACAGAATTAATTTCCAAAACCTATCAAGAAGAAACCCTAGAAACACATCAAGAAGAAACCCCAGAAACACATCAAGAAGAAACCCTAGAAACACACCAAGAAGAAACCCCAGAAACACACCAAGAAGAAACCCTAGAAACACACCAAGAAGAAACCCTAGAAACACACCAAGAAGAAACCCTAGAAACACACCAAGAAGAAACCCCAGAAACACACCAAGA
>CALFWH010000010.1 GCA_937927985.1 uncultured bacterium
CTTGTCTTTGAGCATCATCAAAGTGAGCAGGTACTGTTATAACAGCTTTCTCTATTTTTGTTTCTAAGTAACTTTCTGCATCCATTTTTAATTTTTGTAGAATAAAGGCTGAAATCTCTTGGGGAGTATATTCTTTGTTGTCTATTTTTACTTTGTAATCTGTGCCCATTTTTCTTTTTATACTTTTTACTGTCCTATCTGGGTTAAGTATAAGTTGCCTTTTTGCTAAACTACCTATTATTCTTTCTCCTGTTTTAGTAAAACTAACTATGGAAGGGGTTAAGTATTGTTCTTCTGAGTTAGGTATAACTACTGGTTTACCTCCTTCCATTATTGCCATTACACTATTAGTTGTTCCTAAATCTATACCTAATATTTTACCCATCTTTATCACCCTCTATTTTGTTTTTTAGTTTATATACTTTTACGGAAGCTGGTCGTAGAATTTTGTCCATTAGTTTATAAGCTGGTCTATATTCTTGGATGATAATAGATTCTTTTTCTGGAGAGTCTGTTTCTTCTATTTCTATAGCTTCATGTATGGAAGGATCAAAATTTTGGCCAGGTTCTGTTTTTATTATCTCTAATCCTTCATTTTTTAAAACGTCTATTAGTTGGCTATATATTAATTCTACTCCCTTAAGTACATCATTTATATTTTGGGTATTTTGTAAAGAATTCAAAGAAATATTAAAACTATCAATTACGGGGATTAGATTTGAAATTATTCTTTCTTTAGATTCTCTTTTTAGTTTATCCTGGTTTTTTTGCATTCTGTTTATGTAGCTTTCATATTCATTTTTTAATTCTATATATGCATTACTAACTTTTTGATATCTATCTATTAGATCTGAGTATTTATTTTCGTATTCTTTAAGTTTACTTTCATATTCTTCGATTTGAGTTTTAAATTGTGTTTCTAATTCTTCTTTTTCTTTTTTTAGTTTTTCATATTCATCGATATTAAATTCTTCTTGAATTGCTTTATTTTTTTCTTGAGCTGTTTTTAATTCTTCGTTTAGAGTATTTATTTTTTCATCAAGTATGGAGCATATTATTCTTAGTAGGTCGTTTATTTTGTTTGTATCTGGATTTTCTTTAATTTTTTCTAGCGGTTTTTCAAAGGTTTTTAACAAATTGTATTTTTTTATGATTTCTTCTAGATATTTTATATTTCTTTCTTGTTTTTCTTGAATAGTTTTTTCGTTTTCCATAGATTTTCCCTCACTTTCTATGCTTTATACAGCTCTAGAGATTTTAAATAGTTTTAGATATTTTAAGTAGTTTGAAAACACAAATATTATTAAAAGTACTATTGTTATAGTTGAGCTTATTGGTAAGTTGAGCCAGTAAGAAATGTAGTAACCTGAAATAAATGAAGAAAAACTTATGATTGAGCTTAGAATAATTGATTCTTCTATGCTTCTGGAGTTTTTGTAAGCTATTGTAGAAGGTATACTGAATATGGCTATTAGAAGAATTATTCCGATTGCTTTTATTGTAAGAGCTATTGCTAAACCCATTAAAGCTAGAGTTAAAATATTATATAGATTGGTGTTTATATTAATTATTTTGCTATATTCCTCGTCTATAATTATGTTTACTATTTGTTTTTTAAATGCAATTATAAAGATAATGGATATTATAGCTAATATCCATGAGATTATTATGTCTATTTTATCGGTTAATAAAATATTGCCAAACAGATAAAATGATATGGAAGATGAATAAGTTTTTGATAAATTTATAAATATAATTCCAAGAGCTACTGATGCAACCCAAATAATTGACAAAGCTGTCTCTTCTTGTATTTTTTTATTTTGTTTTATATAATGAATTATAGTTGAAAGAATTAAAACAAAAGGGATTGAGGTAACCAGAGGATTTACTTTAATTAATTCTGCTAATGATACGCTTGCTAGTAATGAGTGCGATATACTTCCTGTTATAGATGACATTTTTTTCAATACTACTATTGTACCTACTATTCCTGTTATTATGCTTAAACTTATTAAGAAAAACAGCATCCAAATGTCCACATTATTTAATTTTAAATTGACAGTACTTTTATCCTTCTTTACAGGTTTTTTAAAAAGGTTAAATTTAGTTAAGATAGAATATAGATTAATAATGTTTACGGAAATTTTGTATATAATTTTATTGATAGTTATCTTAGTTAGTAGTTTAGTTGCTATATTTAGTAGGGAAGTTTTTAAGGCAGCTATAGCTTTAGCTTTTACTTTTATATTTTTAAGTGCTGTTTATTTATTATTAGCTGCTGAGTTTTTAGCAGTTATACAGTTAATTATATACGCTGGGGCTATTTCAATTTTAATTTTATTTGCTATAATGCATACCCCTGCTAAGATAGAAAATATATCTGAAGCTAAAATATTTGACTATAAACCCCACTATTTGCAAGCTTTTATAACTGGTAGTATCATTTTTATTATCCTTATGGTTATTGGTTTTATTATATTGAATGAATTAAATATACAAGTTTATGGAATGAAACCTTTGTTAAAAGACTTTGCTAATGTTTTATTCAATATAAAGGATGTAGTTAATGGGGGCGGAAGATTTATTTTGGTTTTTGAACTAGCTGGATTGCTTATATTAGCCTCTATTATTGCTGCTGTTACAATTGCTAAAAAAGATTAAAAAAAGACAAAAAATTAATTAAGGGGTAAAAATGGATAACTTCTTAGTCAACTTAACGTTTATAGTTAGCTTAATAATGATAAGTGCAGGTATAACAGGAATAATATACAGAAGAAATTTGGTTGCCATCTTGATATCTATAGAAGTTATTCTAAATGCTATAAATATGAATTTTGTTATGTTTTCAAGATTAAAACCTTCTCTTAATCAAGCTTTGGATGGCCAAATATTAGCTCTTTTTAATATACTAATAGCAGCTGTGGAAATAACCGTAGGTTTGGCTATAATATTTGCAATAAGAAATACCATAAAAACTAGCGATATAGATAAACTAAACAATATAAAAGAAAATCCAGAAGATTCATTATAAGACTAATTTATACATTAACACTGGAAAGGAGAAAGTTTTGAACATTGTCCTTTTCTCTTCAGGCTCTCTATCACTGCATATTATTGATTATTTATCTAAAAACTATAATTTGACAATAGTAACAAAACCTGCAAAACCCCAAGGAAGAGGAATGAAAATTAAATCTAATCTTGTAGACCAAAAAGCTAAGGAACTTTCAATACCCGTTTTTTACTTTGACAGTTTCAAAAAATTAAAAA
>CALFWH010000011.1 GCA_937927985.1 uncultured bacterium
ATTTTTGATAATTCTAAAGAATTATCATATTCTTGTAAGTATAATAAGCAAGTTGTGTAATAATAAAAATTTACAAAATCTTTGGTATAAACTAATTCAAGTATATTTTTAGCTTTTTTGAAATTTTCTAGTGATTCTTGGTAATCAGTGGTATATAATTTTTTTGCATTTATATAGGCAGAAAGTGCAGCTATGAGGTAAAACTCGTTTATATTAGTTTTTAGTTTATATTTTATTATTGGGTTATATAAATAATTAGTTATTTTTTGACAATATTGATTTTGGTTTTTTTGACATTTTATGAAATCTTCTATTAGGTATCTTAAGTAAGCTTCTGCTATAACATCACCAAAGGTTGTATATCTTATATCCATTAGATTTACATATTCATTAGGAGGATAAACTACCGTGAAAATATTTTTATATAAGTTTTTGTAATTTTTTGTATTCCTATATTCAAAACTTTTAGCTAGGAAAATGTATAAATCGGGGTAGTTTTTATTATCATATTTAAAAGCTTCTAGTACTGTGGACTTCATTTCTTTTGATAAAAATTCTATGGTTTGATTTGCTTTTTTTCTTATTGAATCTTCTTTTAGTTCAATTGATAATAATGTTTCTATTTTTTCGCTGTATATATTTAAAGCTGATAGATATGCGTTAATATTGTATTTACATAGCTTTATTGCTTTTTTGCTATATTTTAGAGATTCTTCAAAGTTAGATTCTATTCTATAGAGTTCTGCTAAAGTTACATACTTTGATGAAGAAGGGAAAGAGTTATTTATTACCTGAATATATTCTTTATAGTTACCTGTGGATTCTATTTGTTTATCTATCTTTTCTGCTACTATTTCCTTTATTCCGTAAATGAAAGTGTATACTGACAAGGGTAAAAATATGATAATCCATAAAATTGAAGGAATGTTTAGATAATTTTTGGAATTTTTATTTTCGTTTTTGTTTTCGCTTTCGTTTTCATTTTGATTTAACCATTGTAGAATTGCTAAATTAACAAATAGATTTATTAAGAAAACAATGAGTATATAAGCGAATTTAAAATCTACATCAAAAGCTATATGTATTAGACTTTGTATTAATCCTATACTTATTCCAGATGATAAAATATATGTTCCAAATTTAGAATTTTCTTGAGATGGATTTTGTTGTAATAATGTAGAATTTATATTTTTTTGTGCTTTTATTGCTTGATATAGAAAATATATTATTGTAAAAGCAAAGAATATAAATGAGATATATCCTGTTTCGGAGATTAGCTTTAAGTAGTAATTGTGGGGATCTTTGGAATAAAAATAGAAAGCAGATTGATAGGTAGGGTAAAGCTTTGAAAAATTATATAGTCCACATCCCCACAAAAAATCTTGACCTATTTTAAGACTTGCTTCCCAAAAATCTACTCTTGCTATTACCGTATTTGTTAAACTAAAAATTATACCTTTTATAGAACCTATAAGTGAAGTTGTAAATTTTTTATCCAAAATTAATTGTAAAATTAATAAAAATAAAGATAATGATCCTACTACTAAAGAGAATATTTTTAATTTAAAACTAATATTTTTCCAGTCTATTTTTATTATCCTTAGAAAACTTAGATAAAAAGGTAAGGATACGATGAATGATAGAAACGAAGCTTTTGATCCAGAAAATAAAAGTGAAAATATACCAAAAATAAAAGCAACAAAAAATAATAGACTTTTAAGATAGTCTTTATAAATAAGTGTAAATACAAACAGACAGAAAGCTACGGGAATAAAAATGAGGGTAAATCCACCAAAAGCATTTTTCTGATAAAACAATGACATCCATGGAGATCCTGTTGGTAATCCCAAATTCACTATAACAGCTATAAAAATCGTAATTATAAAAATTGTTAGTAATACTAAACTATAATTGTATAAAAACTCTTCTTTATCTTTAACGGACATGACAAAGTTATATGTGTAAAGGCCTATACTAAAAACTAAAGAATATATAAAAAATTCTCTTAAGCTTTCAAATGTATCTACTGAATAGAAAATAGTAGAGATAGCTAGATTAATTAGGAATATAAAGAATGTTATTAAACCTATATTTAGAGTAATTTTTAGTTTATTAACAAAAGCTAGAGTAATGGAAAGTAGTGAAATAATTGACAAAATGGTGATATATATATATTGTTCAGCTGGGTGTAGCCCACCTGCAAAAAAGAAACCTTCAAGTAATTTTATACCCAGGATATTGGAGAAGTTATCAAAAAACCAAAATAATATCCCTAGACTAAGTGTAATTAGTATAGGCAAAAAATTCATGATTTATAATCTATTGAGTACTGTTTTTAATAATTTTATCTGCTTCTTTTATTAGTTCTTTTATATTTTTAGTTTCTTCTTCCTCAAATAGATAAATTACTGCGCCTATTACCATTATGAAGAAGCCTGCTAATATTAGTGATTTACCTATTTTTTTGTTATCCATCTTTGTTAATGTTTTATTTTGTTAATGGTTTTATGAGCAACTGGTTTTAGTTTTCATTAATTGGCTTATTTCATTATATATTTTTTCTTTATTTTTTCTTCTTATATCTCTTTTACTTTCTGGATCTAAATTTACTTTAGATTTATTGCCGTCCCATAGTAATTTTGCAACTCCATCTAATTGATCTTTCATTTCTTGGCAGTATTTACATTTTTCTGGGTAGTGTGGTGAATCGGGGTGTTTAGGTTCTGGATACAAAAATATCTTACCTTCATAATTTCTTAGTATAACTCTGTCAGAGGACATAGATATTAGGTAATTAGGCATTACAGGTATTTTACCTCCTCCTCCTGGAGCATCTACTACAAAGTAGGGATTAGCTAATCCAGAAGTATGACCTCTTAAAAATTCCATTATTTCTATTCCTTTAGATACTCTTGTTCTAAAGTGTTCTAATCCTTCTGTAAGATCACATTGATATATATAGTAAGGTCTGCAGCGGTTCTTTAACAATAATTGGAATAATTTTTTCATTATAAATGGACAATCATTTACTCCTCTTAATAAAACTGTTTGATTTCCTAGTACTACTCCTGCGTCTGCTAGCATATTTAGTGCTCTTTGGGAGTATTTTGTTATCTCCTTAGGATGATTAAAATGGGTATTTAAAAATATTGGATGGTATTTTTTTATTATAGAAGTTAGTTTTTCGGTTATTCTCATTGGGTTAGTTACGGGCATTCTTGATCCTAATCTTATTATTTCCACATGTTCTATTTTTCTTAATTCACATAGTAATTTATCAATTTTTTCATCACTTAAAGATAGAGAATCTCCACCTGATACTACTATATCTCTAATTTCTTTGTGTTTTCTTATGTATTCTATTCCCATTTCTATTTGACTCCAGGGGGTGGGGCGATAACTTACCATTCTACTTCTTGTACAATGTCTGCAATATACCGAACATCTATCTGTAACTAAAAATAGGACTCTATCTGGGTATCTGTGTACTATTCCTGGTACTGGCATATCTATGTCTTCTGCTAAGGGATCTTCTAAATCAAAAGTGCTTTTTTCTAATTCATATTTAGAAGGTACTGCTTGTAATCTTATTGGATCTAATGGATCATCTGGATCCATAAGAAGAGCATAATAAGGAGTTATTCCTAAAGTAAATATTTCTCCTACCCCTTCTTTTATTGCTTTTATTTCATCTTCTGTTAAATTAATTACTTTTTGTAATTTTTCTAAATTAGTTATTCTATTTTGTGTTTGCCAATGAAAATCTTCAAATTGTTCTTCTGTGACATTTTTCCACATTTCTACTTCTGTCCAATGTCTCATTTTAGCTCCCCTTAAATTAACTACTTTAATATATTATTTAATATTTCTATGCTTTCCATGTTAACTAATTCTTCCGCTATGTTTTCTACTAATTCATTTTTACCAAGTAATTTATATACTGAAGCTAAGTTTATAAGGACTATATCATAAAGATAGTTATCGTAATAATTAATAGAGTTCTCAAGAATTTTTAATGATTTATCTATATCTCCAGTTATGAAAGAGGCAAAAGCAAAATATATTCTAGCTTCTGTTAGTTTATTATCTGTAGTTACTGCTCCTCTAAAGTAATTATTTGATATATCAAAATCTCTATTAACTAGATTATATAGCCCATTTATAAACCATAAAAATGGGTTGTTTGGTTCATTTTCTACCAAATCCCTTAGTTTCTTAAAATTTAAATCTATCTGCTTATCCATCATTACTAATTTCGAACTAATAATATCTAAAAATTTCACGTAATCTAAATAATTGGATATGATTTTGTTAAGTGGTAAAAATTCTAATGCTTTAATAAAATCTTTATTTTGTTTATCTATGCTATATAAAGCTATTTTATAGAGTATATTATCTTTATCTTGTTCAATACATACTTTTAGTACATTTGTGTAATCTTCTATATTTTTTATTTCTAAATCTATAGCGTTAGCTAAAATGTTTAATTGATCTCTTAAAAGATTGAATATTTCAATACGATAAACAGATAAACACATTAATAAAAAAAGAATATAACTTTTGATTTTACCTGAATCAGAATCAATTACACTTTTTAATTTATCAATATTATCTTTAACATAATTGAAACAATCTAACAAAATGTAATTATCTTTAACTGCATATAGCGAAAATAAGTAAAGCATAAAAGCATAAAAAGAAAAAATACTATTGAATAAAATGAGGATTTCAAAAATTTTTTGAAAATATTCATAATTACCTGAATAAAGAGAAATAACCATAAAATCGAATAAGAAGAATAAATCTATTTCCTCTTGGGGATTTATATCTACTAGTTCATCTTTGTTATATAGTAGTTTATAACCTTCTTGAAAAAATTCAAATGATTTTTCATAATTTTGTAAATAAAAATTTATTATTCCTGATAAATATAGCATTTCAAAGTTTGATAATTTATCTATATTTTCTTCAAAATAACCTATGGTATTAAATATATCCCTATTTGATAAAAGATTTATACATTTTGCGAATTCTTGAGAAAAGTTCTCGTTTATAAAATTATTTATTTCTTGATTTAGATTAAAATCTACAGGATTATATGAAACTTCTAGATATTTTGAGTTGATAGCCTCATAAAGTTTGCTTATGAAAATAAAAGATAAAAATGGATTAATTATGAATACTGGAAAGTATTTCTTAAAATTTAAGGGTAATAGAAAATAAATTTTGGGGGCTATTTTTTTATTCCTACAGTTTTTACATTTACATCTTTGACTGTGTTCAATTGAGGTATCTAAGATTAATACTTCTTTACCTGCTATGCTTAACAATTCCATAAGAATCCCTGGTTATATTTATATTATATAAATACTACTTTTGTCCTCTATTTGTATAATCTCTTCCAGTTTGTTATGAACAAAAGATTTGTCAATTAGTATTGATTGATTTTTATATTTTTCTATGTCAAAAGATATGTCTTCTATTACTTTTTCTATTATTGAGTGTAATCTTCTGGCTCCTATGTTTTCTGTTGAGTTATTCAAATTTTCTGCTACTTCTGATATTAATAGTATAGCATCATCTGTAAAATCGATATAAATATTTTCAGTTTCTAAGAGTAATTTGTATTGTTTTATTAGACTGTTTTCAGATTGCTTTAAAATTTTATAAAAATCTTCTTTATTTAGGTTTTTGAGTTTTACCCGTATTGGGAATCTGCCTTGTAGTTCTGGGATTAGATCTGTTGGTTTGGATATATGAAAAGCTCCTGCCGCTATGAATAGAATGTGATCTGTTTTAACTGATCCATATTTTGTTAAGACTACAGTTCCTTCTATTATGGGTAGTAAATCTCTTTGTACTCCTTCTCTTGATACATCTGGTCCTCTACCTTCTCCTTTTGAAGCTATTTTATCTATCTCATCAATAAATATTATTCCCAAATTTTCTGCTAATTCTATTGCTTCTTTTTTTACTTCATCATAATCTATTAATTTCTTTGCTTCTTCTATTTTTAATATATCTATTGCTTCTTTTATTTTTAGCTTTTTCTTTTTAGTTTTTTTAGGATATAAGGAAGAAAATAATTCGTTCATATCTATTCCGTATTGATCAAAAGTCATATTGGTGCCAGGAATGAAGTAGGCTTCAATTAATGGTTTAGATTCTAGATCTACTTCTATATATTCTTCATTCATTTGTCCACTTTTTATCTTTTCGAATAATTCTTTTCTTTGATTATCAATATCTCTCTTTATCTCTTCAGGTACACTTATATTTTGTTGGATATTAAAAATTGAAAAAATAGGATTATTAGGGTTACTGCTTGTTGGATAAGGTTTAATTATTTCTGTTATTCTTTTAATGGCTTCTTCATAAGATTTTTCCTCTACGCTTTTTATCTTTTCAGCTTGTACATTTCTAAATGAAACTTCTACTAAATCTCTTATCATGCTTTCTACGTCTCTACCTACATAACCTACTTCGGTATATTTTGTAGCTTCTACTTTTATAAATGGAGCTCCTAGGATTTTTGCTACTCTCCTTGCTATCTCAGTTTTTCCTACTCCCGTTGGACCTATCATTAAAATATTTTTAGGAATAACTTCGTCCCTATATTCTTCTTTTAATTTCATTCTTCTATATCTATTTCTTATTGCTATAGCTATTGATTTTTTTGCTTCATTTTGACCTATTATATATTTATCAAGTAAATTAACTATTCTTGAGGGTACCAAATCTGCCATTAAATATTCTATTCTATCTTTTAGGTAATTCATTATTCAAACTCCTTTAAATCTAATTTTGTTTTCAATTTATCTTTGAAAAACTCTTGAATTAAAAAGGTTACATATCTAAAGCTTGGCTTTATTCCTAAGATTAATGGTGTAAATTGTTTTCCGTTTACTACTATGATTGGTACATTTTCTCTTGTATGGTCTGTTGAATTGTCAGTTGGATCATTACCATGATCTGCTGTAATAATTAATAAATCATTTTCTTTTAATTTGTTTATCAAATCAAAAACTGAGTTATCGAATTCTTTTAAAGCGTTAACCCATCCTATGTAATCTTGCCTGTGACCATATACAGTATCAAAATCTACTAAATTGGCAAATACTAAACCTTCAAATTCTTCATCAGTTAACTTTAAAACAGTAGAGAATACATTTTGATTACCTGATATTTTGTAATTCTGTTTTATTGATCTGTTAGCAAATATTTCTGCTACTTTACCTACTGTTATGGTTTGTAGATTATTTTCGTATAGTAGATCTAAGATTGTTTTTGATGGTGGTTCAATTGCAAAATCTTTTCGATATTCATTTAATCTATAGAAATTTTCATTATTTCCAGCAAATGGTCTAGCTATTACTCTTGCTATTCTATAATTTTTCTCTTTTATTATGTCAAAAGCTATTTGACAATATTTATATAAATTTTCTAAGCTTACATAGTTTACGTGTGCTGCTATTTGGAATACGCTGTCAGCAGAGGTGTAAACTATCAATGCTCCAGTTTCAATATGTTCTTTACCTAATTCTTTTATAATTTCTGTACCTGAAGCTGTTTTATTACCTATTACTTTCTTTTTAGTTCTTTTTTCAAATTCTTCTATTAATTCTTGTGGAAAAGTTTTGTAGGTTTCAAAACCTTTTTCTAAGATTATTCCTCCTAGTTCCCAATGCCCTGTTATTGTATCTTTTCCTGCGGATTTTTCTTCCATTATTCCATAAGAAGAAATTATATTAGCGTTGGTATTAAAGCCTAATTTTTCTAGTTCTTCATCTGTAATTGAAGGATTTTTAATTTGTAGTATTTTATGTAAACCTAGTTTAGATAGGTTTGGAAATTCCAATTTATTTCCTTCTTTGAGGGCTTTTTTTAGGGAATTGAGGGTAGTATTTACTGTTGGTGGATCATTGAATTTTTCGCAATCTTTTGCGGCTCCTATTCCTACTCCGTCTAAGACTATTACAAAAACTCTTCTCATACAATAAATTATTTTACCTATTTTTTTCTTGTCCTGTTTATTTCGATTTTATTTTTGATTTACAAAGGGAACAATCAATTTGTGTATAATCAAATAATGAAATTAAGTAAAATCAAGGAAAAAGGAGGACAATTAGATGAGAATAAAACTTATATTTACCATAATCATTGCTATTTTATTGGTTTTCCTAATTGTATTTACAAATGCTAATAATTCAAATAAAACAAGTAGAAATGTTGTATTAGTTATTCCTGATGGTATGGGTGTACCTATAGTATCTGCTTTTGATTATTACAAAAGTGAATACAAAAATCAGGGATATAGTAGTTTTAGTGAGTTTGATGGTAGTTTTTTGGTTAGGACTAGAAGTTTAGATTACGTTGTTACGGATAGTGCTGCTGCAGCTACTGCTTTTGCTACAGGGCAAAGAGTACCTAATTATCAAGTAGGTATACTAAAAGATAATAAAAGGGTACCTACTATTATGGATATTTCAAAGAGTAAAGGTAAATCAACTGGTATAGTTGTACAGTGTTCTCTTACTCATGCTACTCCTGCTGCTTTTTACTCTTATTCTATATCTCGACAAGATGATAACCTAATAGCTCAACAATTACTATATTCCAATATAGATCTAGCTATTGGGGGAGGAAAAAAATATTTCTTACCTTTTTTAGAAAAATTTAAGCAAAATCAATACCATATCATACTTTCTGAAGATGAATTGTATAATTCAATAAAACAAAAGAAAGATTATCAAAAATTAATTGCTTTTACTGCAGAAAAACATCCCACTAAATATTCAAAAAGAAAAGTTAATCTCAAAGACAGTTCTGAATATGCCATATCTTTACTTTCTAAAAATCCTAAAGGATTTTTCTTAATGATAGAAGCAAGTCAAATTGATTGGTATGGTCATGAAAACAATATAAATGATCAATTAGATGAAATGCAAGATTTGGACGATTTACTCTCTTGGCTTGTGAATTATCAAAAATCTAATCCTAATACTTTAGTATTTGTTGTATCAGATCATGATTGTGGGGGATTGAGTTTAATTGATTATAAAGCTTCTCAATTTGACCCTAATTTCAAAGTTAATTATGCTTCTAATAATCATACAGCTGATCAT
>CALFWH010000012.1 GCA_937927985.1 uncultured bacterium
CTCAAATGAATAAATTTTTCATATTTTTTATTAGTCTTAGAAAAAACAAATTTAATACCTGAAATTATTTCTTTTAATTCTTGCAGCGATATAGCTTTAGGTAAACTTTTTGGAGTTTTCATAGTTTCTAGTAAATCTGAATAATTATTTGAAACATAGTTCTCTTTCCATAAAAATTTTAAAAAGGATCTAAAACTGGAGATTTTTCTATTTATTCCTCTGTTAGTGTTATTTTTTTCTAATTTTAAATAAACTATATAATCCTTTGTTCTGTTTATAAAGAATTCCAGGTCATCAATTTTTTTCAGATCAGCAAAATTTATAAATCTGTTTATATCAGAGACGTATTCTTGGGTTGTCCTTTTTGATAATCCCCTTCTTAGAAGGTAATATTGATAGTTTTTTATTACCTCGTCTATACTTGTGGTTTGTAGAGTGTTTTCTATTGAGTTATTCTTCGGGTCAATTTTTTGCACTTTAAATTTTTTATTTTTTTAGCTTTAATTTAAATAGTTTTAACTTCCTTTTAAGCTTAGCCCTAGCTCAGCTAGTTTTTGTTTTATTTCTTGAATAGATTTTCCTCCTAAATTCCTTATTGTTATTAAATCATCTTCAGTATATTTAAGTATATCTCCTACTGTATTTATTCCCATTCTTTTTAAGGAGTTTAGGGTGCGGGAAGATAAATTCAATTCTTTTACATTTTTAGTGGTAATATCAGATGAAGATTGTACAGATATTTCTTGCATTACTTCATCCTTATCAGAATATCCTTTTATGATATTTTCTGTATAATTTTTTAGTATACCTAGAGCTTTTAGTAAAGCTTCACGAGGAGAAACTGTACCATCAGTCCATACTTCAACATATAACTTATCTGTTAGTTCATTATTTTCATTTCTTTGGTTTTCAACATAGTAATTTACTTTTTCAATTGGACTAAATATGCTATCTACTTTTATGTATCCTATGGATTCTTCAGGTAATATGTGATTTTCAGCTATGACGTATCCATATCCTAATTTTACTCCAGCTTCAATATTCAGTACTGTATCGGTAGTTATAGTAGCTATATACTGATCAAGGTTTACTATTTCTACCATAGCAGGGCATTTTATATCAGAGGCTTTTATTTGTCCAGGTCCTGTAAAGTTAAGAAAAACCTTTTCCCATTCGTTACTAGATCTATACTTAAATCTTACCTTTTTTAGATTAAAAATTATATCTATTACATCCTCTTTAACTCCTTGTATAGATTCATATTCATGAAGTATATTATTTATCTTTACATAAAATATTGCAGCTCCTTGAATATAAGATAACAATATTCTCCTTAGAGAATTTCCGAGAGTTATACCCATTCCATAAGGTAAACCATCTATATAAAATCTACCATAATTAGGTTCGATTGCTAGTACTCCCACGCTTGGGCTAACCATTAACATAATCTTAAACCTCCTTTACAATGAGCAAAATAAAAATCTTTTCTATCTTGAATAGTACTCGACAATCAAGTTATCTTCTATTGGGTATTCTATATCATTTCTCTCAGGTTCTCTTAATATCTTTATTGTTAGATTGTTAAAATCAACTGATAACCAAGAAGGGATAAAAGAATTTTTAGAATTATCTATATGTGGCTTTACAATATTTAAAACCTTAGGTTTAAACTTAATAACATCATTTATTTTTATTAAGTAAGAAGGTATGTCTACGTTTCTATCATTAACAAATACAAATCCATGAGATATAATTTGCCTTGCTTGGGCTCTAGAAACTGCTATTCCTGAACGATAAAGTACATTATCTAATCTTCTTTCCAAAATTTTCATTAGGTTTTGTCCTGTAAATCCTTTACCTAATCGTGCTAATCTTTTTGCTTCCTGGAAATATTTTCTAAACATCTTTTCACTTACACCGTATATTCTTTTAACTTTTTGTTTTTCTCTAAGTCTTACTCCAAAAGTAGTTAATTTAGGTCTTCTTTTAGCAAAACCATGCTGTCCTGGGGGATAATTTCTCTTTTCTAAGGGACATTTTTCAGTATAGCATTTTTCCCCTTTTAAGTAAAGTTTTATTCCTTCTCTTCTACAGAGTTTACATTTAGGACCTATGTATCTACCCATCTTGTTGTTATTCCCTTAATTAAGGGGCTGGTTTATTTTTATACCGCATCCCAGCAAGCGGAATTTATACTCTTCTTCTAGAAGGAGGTCTACAACCATTATGTGGTATAGGTGTTGCATCTTTTATATCACTTATTTCCAAACCTGCCGCTCTTAAAGCTCTTATAGCAGATTCTCTTCCCATACCTGGACCTTTTACTATGACTTTTACTTCTCTTAAGCCTTGTTGAATAGCCTTTTCAGCAGCTTGCTTTGCTGCTAATTGTGCTGCAAAAGGAGTACTCTTTTTAGTACCCTTATAACCAACATTACCACCAGATGACCAACTAATAGTATTTCCTTTCTCATCAGTGATTGTTATTATCGTATTATTAAAAGTAGAATATATATGTGCTACACCTGTACTACTTACTTTTTTGGTTTTCTTTTTCTTTTTATAAGCCATATTTTTACCCCCTTTTTATTATATCCATATTAAATCTTATTCTCTAAAAGTTATCTATTACCTGTTTTTTATCAATAACACACATCCACTATAATATTTACCATCCATACTGTAAATCATTCCACTTCCTGCTAATCCATCATCTAAAAAACTATCAATCTCTATTATGTTCTTAACAGGAATAACACCATCAACAGAAACAGTTTTAATCTCTGCCCAAATATTCTTCTGAAAGTATACATAAATTTCAGTTTTATAAGAAGAAATTAAAATAATTCTACTATTTTCAATACTAACAACATCAAACAAACTAGAAAATTGTTTAAAAAATTCACTATTTAAATTACTTCCCTCCACTAAACCTAGATTAGAATCTAAAACAATCTGCTTTAACAATTTTACTTGATTTACAAACTTGAGATAAAATTTATCATCAGAATATGAACTGTAACTAAGAAATAAGCTCACTATCAAAACAAAAATAAAAACGCAAATAAATATTTTAGAAAAAGAGCGGTCAAACATTATCTAATATAATTTTAGATAAATACAACAAATAATCCTAATGCGGTATAAAATAATCTAGAGAGTATCTTTCTTCTATCTCTTTAATAGTGTAAGCTATTATTTTTACTACATTATCTAAGTCTTCCAAGTTACAAACTTCAACTGGGGTATGTAGATATCTTGTGGGGATGGATATTAGAGAAGTAGCTGGTCCTTCTCGGGTTATCTGAATTATATTGGCATCAGTACCTGTACCCCTTGCAGAAGGTTGTATTTGATAAGGTATATTATATTTCTTTGCAGTTTCTATGTGAACTTCAAATAATTTAGGATTTATATTTGGCCCTCTTGTTATAACTGGACCTTTAGAAATTTTTATATCACCTATCATTTTTGCGGAGTCTTTTGTACCATGATCGTCAGAAACAAAAGTAACATCAACAGCTATTCCTATATGAGGATTAACCCTATAAGCACTAGTATATGCTCCCCTTAATCCTATTTCTTCTTGTACAGTAGCAACACTAACAACATTAGATTTTACATTTAATTCTTTTAATAATCTTATAACCTCAGCAGCAGTAAAAGCACCAACTCTATTATCTATACCCTTAGACATTATATTATTATTAAGCAATTCCATAGGCTCATAATCCAAAACTATAGGATCCCCTATAGCTATCAACTCTTCAACTTCTTGTTTAGAATTAGCACCTATATCTATCCATAAATCCTCTATTTTAGGTACTTTATTTTTTTCAGATTCATCTCTTACTAGTAAATGAATAGGTTTTTTAGCTATTCCACCTGGTATTCTTTTGCCTGTTTTAGAAGATTTTATGATAACCCTTTGTCCTTGAATTATCTGTACATCCCATCCACCTATAGGTATAAATTTTACAAATCCTTCCTCTGTAATATGGGAAACCATAAAACCTATTTCATCTATGTGACCAGATACTAAAAATCTTAAATTAGATTCTGGATTTATTTGGGCAAATGAATTTCCATGAAAATCACTAAACACCTTATCAGAAAACTTAGAAACATATTCTTTCCAAAGAATAGAAGCTTCGCTTTCATACCCTGAAGGACCTACTCTTTTAAGCAAGTTAAATAAAAAATCTTTGTTTATAAACATTTTAGCTTTAGATTTAGCAAGTCTGTATAAGACTTGCACTGGATATTTTATATTCCGCTATCCAGCAAGCGGTAATATCTTTAAAATTATTATCAATTAATTTTAAAACTTATTAAATCTTAGGTAATGACTTTATTATCGTTAAAATGATATCTTCAGTAGTTATATTTTCAGCTTGAGCTTCATATGTAAGTATTATTCTGTGCCTTAATACATCAAAAACTAAAAATTCGACATCTTCAGGTATAACAAAATATCTTTTATCTACAAAAGCCAAAGCTTTAGCAAGTTTAACAAAAGCTAAAGTTGCCCTTGGGCTGGCACCATAACTAATATACTTAGACAAAGAATTAAAACCATATAAATGGGGTTTACGAGTTATAAAAACTATTTTAGTTATATAGTCCTCAATTTTAGGACTTAGCTTTACTTTTTCAACTTCCATTTGTAAATCCACTATTTGGTTAACATCTATCACTTTATTGACAATAGGTATATCAAAATTACTCTGCATTCTTCTTAATATTTCCTTTTCTTCAGCAAAATTAGGATAATCTATTTTTAATTTCATTATAAATCTGTCTAGTTGTGCTTCTGGGAGGGGATAAGTACCTTCACTTTCTATTGGATTCTGAGTAGCCATAACCATAAATGGCCTTGGTAAAGGGAAAGTTTGATCCCCTATAGTTACTTGCTTCTCCTGCATACCTTCCAAAAGAGCACTTTGCACTTTAGCAGGAGCCCTGTTTATCTCATCGGCTAAAATAAAATTAGCAAATATAGGACCAAAAACAATCTCAAATTTTAAAGTTGATGGATTAAATACTCTTGTACCTACTATATCAGCGGGTAATAAATCAGGAGTAAATTGTATTCTCCTAAAAGTAGCGTTTGTTACCGTTGCTAAAGTTTTAAAAAGTAAAGTCTTTGCTAATCCAGGTACACCCTCCAATAAAACATTACCATCAACTAATAAAGCTAAAATACATTTTAATATCACATCCCTTTGACCAACTACAACTTTGTTTACTTCCTCTACTAGCTGATTTATCTTTTCAGCTAAACTAAA
>CALFWH010000013.1 GCA_937927985.1 uncultured bacterium
GATTTGATTGAAAAAGTTAAAAGTTTGGGAATGCCTGCAGTAGCTATCACAGATCATGGGTCTATATCCGGAGCTATACACTTTTATGATAAAGCTATAGAAAATTCTATTAAACCCATAATCGGTGCTGAACTATATATAACAGAAAACAGAAAATACAAAGATAAAAGTCAATATCCTGATGATATAAAACTTTCTGGTTATCATTTAGTTTTATTAGCTAAAAATTTTCAAGGATATAAAAATTTGGTTAAATTAGTTACCATAGGTAATCTTGAAGGCTTTTATTATAGACCTAGAATAGATAAAGAAGTTTTGTCTAAATATTCAGAAGGATTAATAATGTTAACTTCTTGTTTAGCAGGTGAAATACCACAAGCTATACTTAATAAAGATCAAAAAAAACTAAAAAAAAATTTAGACGATTACTTATCTATTTTTGGTAAAGAAAATTTATTTGTTGAATTGCAATATCATGGATTACCAGAGCAAAAAGAGGTTAATACTTATCTAATAAAAATAGCAAAAGATTTAGGATTAAAAAGGGTTATAACTAATGATTCTCATTACCTAACTAAGGAAGATTATCATTCACATGATATTTTATTATGTATACAAACTAAAAAGAAAATAGATGATCCTAAAAGATTGAGATTTTCTTTGAATGAGTTTTATTTGAAAAGTGCTGAAGAATTGTTTAATATTTGGGGCGATGATTTTAAAGATGCTTTTTTAAATACAAGGTTGATTTCTGAAATGGTTGATATTAGTTTTCCTTCAAATATCTATTATTTACCTGAAAGTGATAATAGTTTTGAAAAATTAAGGGATCTATGTTATAAAAATTTACCTTTGCGTTATCCTAATTATGATCAAAAAATAATAGAAAGATTAGAGTATGAATTGTCTGTTATTAAGGATATGGGATTTGCTGATTATTTTCTGATAGTATGGGATTTTATTAATTGGGCAAGAAGTAAAGATATACCTGTTGGTCCTGGAAGAGGGTCTGTTGGTGGAAGTATTGTTGCTTATATTATCGGTATTACTCAAATTGATCCTTTAAAATATGGATTACTTTTTGAAAGGTTTTTAAATCCTGGAAGAAAATCTCTTCCTGATATAGATACTGATTTTTGCCAATTGAAAAGAGATTTTGTTATAGATTATTGTATAGAAAAATATGGAAGAAGTAAGGTTTGTAATATAGGTACTTTTGGTACTATGAAAGCTAGAGCTGCTGTAAGGGATGTAGCAAGGGTATTGGGATTCTCCCCTTCTTGGGCTGATAAATTAGCTAAAATGATATTCCCTAACTATTCTATCCAAGAATCTTTAAAAGAAAACAGTGAACTTAAAAGAGAATATCAAAATGATCCTGATGTTAGGAAAGTATTGGACGTTGCTTCTAAATTGGAAGGAAATATAAGGAATCTTTCTGTACATGCTGCAGGAGTTGTTATATCCTCTATAGATATAGATGAAATGATACCTTTGGTAAAAGTTAATGATGTTATATCTACTGCTTATGACATGACTGCTGTTGAAAGATTAGGATTTGTTAAAATGGATTTTCTTGGTTTAAGAACTCTAACTCTTATTGATGATGTAGTTAAAACTATAAAAAACACAGAAAATATTGATTTAGATGTTTATAATTTACCTTTGGATGATAAGAAAACTTTTGATCTTATTTCTTCAGGTGATACTGTTGGAGTTTTTCAGTTAGAAAGTGAAGGATTTAAGAAATTATTGAAAGAGCTTAAGCCCTCTAATATTAATGATATAATAAGTGCTTTAGCTTTATATAGGCCTGGTCCTTTGGAAAGTGGATTGGTTAAAAAATTTATAGAATCTAAACATGATCCATCAAAAATAGAATATCTACATCCTGATCTAGAGGAAATATTAAAAGAAACATATGGAGTTATAGTTTATCAAGAACAGATAATGATGATAGCAAATAAATTTGCTTCTTTCACTTTAGCTCAAGCAGACGACTTGAGAAAAGCAATGGGTAAAAAGAAACCTGAAATAATGCAAAAATACAGAGATATTTTTATTGAAGGATGTCTAAAAAACGGATATGAAAAGGAATTAGCAGAGAAACTGTTTGATATAATAGAAAAGTTTGCAGGTTATGGATTTAATAAATCTCATTCTGCTGCCTATGGAATCCTTACCTATATTACTGCCTATCTTAAAGCTAATTATACCATAGAATATCTAACTTGTTTGCTTAGAAGTGTTGAGGATAATCCTAAAAAACTAAAAGTTTTTTTAAGAGAGTGTTTTGAAAAAGATATCAAGGTTTTACCCCCTGATATAAATAAAAGCAATAAAAATTTTGATATAGAATTACATAATGAAGAAAAGTGTATAAGGTATGGTTTTTTAGGAATAAAGGGATTAGGAGAAGCTGTTGTTAATGAAATAATATCTAAAAGAACCACTCCTTTTAGAATCTTAAGCGATTTTTATAATAGAGTTAATCACAGAGTAGTAAATAAAAGGGCACTTGAGATATTAGTTTTATCTGGTTGTTTCGATAGTTTACATCCTAATAGAATCCAACTTTTTTCAAGCTTAGAAGAATTATTGAATGATTCTAAAAAAAACAATAGCCTTTTCGATAGCAAAAAATCTTCTCCTGATAATTCTAATCAGCACTTAACAAATGAAATCGAAATTCTAAAATTGGAAAAAGAATATTTGGGAGTTTATTTATCTGATCATCCTTTAAATAAGTTTTCTATTAAACAAGAAAAAAATATTAAAGACATAAAACTTCAAAAAAATCCAGATGTACAAGTAGTTGGGGTTATAACTAACTTACAGGAAAAGGTAACTTCCAAAGGAAAAATGGCAATATTTGAATTAGATGATCCATATGATAGTATAGAAGTTGTTGTTTATCCTTCTGAATATCAAGAAAATAAAGAAAAGATTCTAGAGGGTAATATTGTTTTAGTTAAAGGGAAATTAGTTATTGAAGATGAAGAAGATGAAGAAGAATATAAAATAATATGTTCTGAAATATCTATCTATAACACAGAAAGTTTACAAATAGGAGCTAATCGGGAATATCAAAACATTAGCTATTATTTAAATGTTTTTGTAGAGGTTTTACCTGATTTTCCAGAAGAAAGTTATTATAGATTTTTAGATACTTTAAGTGGATTTTTAAAGGACCAAGGTGAAGTAAAGATTAACTTTGAAGTTTATCAAAATGATAAGTACTACTCTATAAGTAAGGATCGTTTTTTAGATTTAAAGGACTATAATTTGATTTTTTCTCTCATTGTTAATCAATATCCTGAGCTAAAGGACTGCGTTAAGGTTATTTTAGAAGAATTATTTTAGAAGAATTATTTTATTAAAAATGTTTTACAAAAAAATTATAAAAGGTTTAAGAAAAATCTTGTAGAATTATATAAACGGATGGATCTTTACATAGATGTAGGTAATACTCACATAGTCTTTGGTATCCTAAAAAATCTTCAAGAGAAAAACGAAGAAATAGCTAATATTATTGATAAAAATTTAGAAGAGCTAAGATTTTCTACTAAAAACATAGATACTGCTGAGGATATTTATAAATCTTTGTTCCCTTTTTTATATTCAATATGTATAAAAGCTGGTAAATTTGAAATTGATAATTTAGTCATATCTTCAGTAGTACCGCAAGTTAATTTTGCTATTGAAAGATTTATCGAAAAATACTGTATTTCTAATAATGTATTGTGGATTGAAGCAAGAAGTGATTTGGGTATAGATTGGCAAACTGAAGATTATAAACAAATGGGTGCAGACAGGGTTGCTGATATCTTAGGGGGTATATGTTTATATAATGACAATTTTTGTATAATCGATTTTGGCACTGCTATAACCATTGATGTTATATACAATAGAAAGTACTTAGGTGGTTCTATTTCCCCAGGTTTTATGCTTCTTATCAAATCATTATTTCAAGAAACTGCTAAACTGCCTATGGTAGAAATTAAGCCTGTTATGAAAATACTAGACAATACTACCATAGGGCAAATACAATTGGGTACTATTGATATTATATGCAAAGGAATAAATTCAATTATTGAGTGTTTATCTAATGAATATAGTAATCTTAGGTTTATACTTACAGGAGGTTTTTCTAGTGTAGCTAAAGAATTAGTAAAGCACGATCATGTGGTACCAAAACTCCAATTTATAGGAATGTATTATTATGTTCAAAAAAGGATTAAAGTGTGCTAGGAAGTCAAGGGGGTTAAGAGTAAAAAATAAGGAGGTGAAAAAATGTTAAGAACTCTTGCGATAGCACTAATATTGATTTACGTTGCCATATTTACTGCTTTTGGGCATCATCACTACACACAAGCAATTTCAGAAAA
>CALFWH010000014.1 GCA_937927985.1 uncultured bacterium
TATGGAAAGGATTAGGTTATTATGTAATGATATATTTATCAGGTTTTTATTCTATTTCAAAAGAGATAATAGAGTCTTGTATAATGGATGGTATGAATGAATTTCAGAAGTTAGGGTATGTTTATGTACCTATGATGATGGGTACTATTTATTTTGCTTCGTTTTTATCTATGTTATCTGCGTTTAAGGTTTTTGCGGAGATTTTTATAGTGACGGAGGGAGGGCCTGGTACATCGACATTTACTTTAATGATGTATATTTATTTTAGGGCTTTTTATAGTTTTGATCTAGGTAGTTCGATAGTTGCTTCATTTATTTTATCTTTTATTGTTATAGTTATGAGTTTATTTATTTTCAGGAAGCAGATAGAGAGTGCTAGATTAAATTAGCTAAAAAACATGATATAAGTAGAATTTTTTGCTAAAAATTCTTTTAACAATTTGATAATATTTGTTACATTTTTTTAATATATTTTACAATTCTCTAATATTTTTGTAACAAATTTAACAAAAATTTATAATACCCTTATCAGAGTTTACATTTTTTTTACATTTATATCATATCTATTTCCTTGTACGACAATGGCTAAATTTTCTTTCGATATTTATTTACAAATTTTACAATTTTTTAACAAAATTTCTACAACTATTTTTTTGTTAACAATTTTGTAATATTTGTAATAATTTTGTAATATTTGTCACAATTTTTTAATATTTTTGTAACAATTTCCATATTTTCAGTTAACATAGTTTTCCACATAGGTACCCATATTTTTCCACATACCCCCTTGAGTTTTCCACAAGTATAAGCTACTTTTCCACAACTTTTTCCACATGTGGAAAACTTCCCAAAAAAATGTGGAAAACTGCCCCAAAAATGTGGAAAACTTCCAAAAAAATGTGGAAAACGTGTGGAAAACTTCTTGATTAAAAAAATTTTTTTCCACAGGGGTAGGTCACTTTTCCACACTTTTTCCACATACCCCCCTTTTCAAAACCCATTGAAAATACTAACTTTTTAAAAGTTTTCCACATATGTGGAAAAATATACTACTACTATATATTATAAATATATTTATTATAGTAGTAGTATAAAGCACTACTACGAAGAGAAAAAATTTTTCATTAAAAATTATAAAAATTTTTTAAACCCACAAGAAATCTTGCTAACCTACAAGAATTCTGTTTAATCCCTAGGTTTAACTTATAGATGTTAATATCTACAAAGGATAAAACTTTAAGCCTAAGAAATGTTTATTTATAAAAAAATAAAAAAATATGAGGAGGTTTAAGGGAAAACTATGAACCACGTAGAAATTAGGAATAAATTTTTAGAATTCTTTGAAAAAAAGGGGCACAAAGTTTTGCCAAGCTACAGCTTGATTCCTGAGAATGATCCCTCACTTTTATTTGTTGCAGCTGGGATGGTACCATTCAAAGCAGAATTCTCTGGTAAAACTACCCCAAAATACAAAAGAGTTTCTACCTGCCAAAAATGCTTTAGAATGGATGATATACATAATGTAGGTTATACCCTTAGACATCATACCTTTTTTGAAATGCTTGGGAATTTTTCTTTTGGTGACTATTTCAAAAAAGAAGCAATATATTGGGCTTATGAGTTATTAACCGAAGTTTATAAAATAGATAGTAAAAAAATATATGTTAGTTGTCATCCTGAAGACGATGAAGCAGTAAACATATGGTTAAGTTTGGATATAGATTCTGATAGAATAGTTAGGTTAGAGGATAATTTTTGGGGGCCTGCAGGTCCTACTGGTCCCTGTGGGCCATCTACTGAAATATTTTATGAGAACTTCTACTGTGCTAACCCTAATTGTAAACCAGGATTTGAATGTCCAGAATGCCAAAAAAAAGAAAGATTTATAGAAATTTGGAATATTGTGTTTACTCAATTCTTTAAAGAATCAGATGGTAAATTATCCATTTTACCTCAAAAAAATATAGATACTGGAATGGGATTAGAAAGATTAACTAAAATTCTTCAAAATAAAGAAAATCAATATCAAACGGACCTGTTTTTGCCTATAATAGAATTTATAAAAAATTCTATTAATAAAGATGTACAAAGCGTATATTCTCAATATCGAATTAAATTTGATCATGAAAAGTACTTGATAAATAAGGATATTTATGAAAGAATAATAGCAGATCATATAAGAGGAGCAGTATTTTTAATATCAGATGGGGTTATTCCTTCTAATGATGGGAGAGGATATGTATTAAGAAAACTCATTAGAAGAGCTTTACTGTATTCTAGGTTACTTGGAATCAATAAAAATTACTTAAAAGATGTTGCTTTAATAGTAGGCCAGATTTTTTCTGAAGTTTATCCTGAATTAAAACAAAGGCTTGAATTTACAAAGAAAATACTAGAAAACGAGGAAAATTCTTTTAATAAAAACTTGCAAAAAGGACTTGCTTATCTTTCTGAAATCGATCTAAAAAATATATCAGGTAAAGATGCTTTTTATCTTTTTGATACTCTTGGTTTTCCTATTGAATTAACTATAGAAATAGTTAATAGCCAAGGATATCAAATAAACATAGATGAATTCAATAAAGAATTAGAATTACAAAAAGAAAAATCAAGATCTAAGTCTACCGATATTAAAATATTTTCACTAAAAGAAAAATATTCTACTGAATTTGTAGGATATCAAAATCTAACTTATGAATCAAACATAATTGGAATACTTAAAAAAGAAAATGATAAAATTGTAAGTTTAAAGGAATATCAAGGCAATGAAGAGATAATCTTAGTAGTTTCACAAACTCCTTTTTATGCTGAATCTGGTGGACAAGTAGGTGATACAGGAAAAATATTTAACGATAAATTTATCTTTAATGTTAGAGACACTCAAAAACATATAGAAGGGTTTGTTTTACATATTGGTAAACTTCATGAAGGTACAGTTAGTATAGGTCAAAAAGTAATCTTGCAAGTTGATAAATTAAGAAGAAAGTTTATTGCAAACAATCATACTGCTACTCACTTATTACATAGTGCTTTAAGGAGAGTTTTGGGACATCATGTATACCAAGCTGGTTCTTTAGTAGAAGCAAATAGATTAAGATTCGATTTTACTCATTTTGAAAATGTAACAGAAAAAGATATTGAAAATATAGAAGACTTAGTTAATGAAAAGATTATAGAAGGATTAGATGTAGAGATAAATTATAAACCGTTAAATTTAGCTTTACAAGAGGGGGCAATAGCTTTGTTTTCTGAAAAGTATCCTGATGAAGTAAGGACTGTGAAAATATCTGATTTTTCTTACGAGCTTTGCGGTGGTACTCATGTACCTAATACCTCTTATATCGGAAACTTTAAAATAATAAGCAATAAATCTATTCAGATGGGAGTAAAGAGAATAGAAGCTATAACTTCTATCGAAATAGTAAATTTACTTAGAAAAAAAGAAAAAATAATTTCTCAACTAGAAAATCAAACCAAACAAACTGAGGATCAATTACTGGAATATATAAGAAAAAAAATTGAAGAAAATAGAGAACTTAATAAAAAATTATTCCAATTAAAAGTAAAGTTTTATAGTCAACAGATAAAAGATTTAATTTTTAACAAAGAAGAAGTTTTAAATTTTAATATAGAGGAAGAAGATGATTTTCTAATAATCCATGATTTGATTAAAAACAAACATAACTATATTGCTTTTTATAACTTATCAGATAGAAAAATATTAGTTTTTCATCAAAGTTTTAAAGATAAAGTAGTTAACAAATTAATCCAAAATTTATCTTTTAAATTAATTCCATTTGGACAGTATTTTAAGGTATATTTTTAAAGTTTTGTAAGGATTTTTGATTTTTTTTTCATAAATGAAAAATAGGAAAGAATAAATAAAAAAAATAAAAACAGATATGGGGATAATAAAGAAAAACACTTCTAATAGTGAACTAAATCAGGAAAACAATCAGGTTATTAATAAATCGAAGATATTTGGTAATGTAATAAAACAGGAGTTTTTAAATAACGAATTAGTATCTTTAAACCTAGAGCCAGAGAATTTTTCAAAAAAGATAATAAAAAGGCAAGAGGTAACTTTACCTGTCAATGAGGTAATTGAAGAAATAAAAGATGTAAACATTGTTGGTAAATCAATAATAGAATATGAATTGGAAGAAGAAAAAACAAAGTACCAAAATTTAAGTCAAGAATTGCAAGCTAAAATTGAAGAATATAACATAAAATTACAAGAGATAGAAAAAGAGAAAAACTTAATAATAGAGAATGCTAAGAAGGAATCTGAATTAATGATACAAAAAGCAATTCAAGAGGCTCAAAATAAAGCAAAAGAAATATTACAGCAAGCTTATAATAAGGGGTTACAAAAGGGAATCCAAGAAGCATCAGTAAAAATAGAAGAAGAATATACTCAAAAAATTCAAGAATTAACCCATGAAATAAATAATATTATAAACTTGAGAAGTAATTTAGTTAAAGAATTTGAAAAAGAAATAATTGAGTTAGTATTTGATGTAGCAGAGAAAATTTTAAATAAAAAAATAGAGGAATCCAATAGTGTTGTTATTTCCTATTTATCTGAATTATTATCAAAGGTTGAGAGAAGTAAAACTGTAACTATTTGGGTTAGCCCACGAGAACTAGAGGAAGTTAGAAATCATAAAGAAAAATTGCAATATATTTTGGAAGATGTAGAAAATTTAAATATAGTACCTGATGAAAGAATAGAAAAAGGAGGATGTGTAATAGAAACTAATTTTGGTAAAATAGATTCCAGATTATCTACTAAGATTGAGGTGTTAAAGGAAATAATTTTAAGGGCTAAATAGTTATGTTACAGCTGGATAAATATAAAAGTTTATTAAAAAGTGTTTCCTCTAAGGATTTGGTTAAAGTATATGGTAAAGTAAAACAGGTTATAGGATTAGTTATAGAAAGTGATGGTCCTCCTTGTCAAGTAGGAGAAATATGTCATATATATCCTAATGATTATTCTGAGCCGATAGTTGCTGAAGTAGTAGGATTTAAAGAAGATAGGGTATTATTAATGCCAATAGGTTCTACGATAGGAGTTTCTCCGGGTAACGAAGTAAGGGCAACAGGAAAACAATTAATGGTCAAAGTAGGTCCAAAGATTTTAGGTAGGATATTAGATGGTTTAGGTAGACAAATAGACGGAAAAGGACCTTTGGAATATGAAGAGCTATATCCTATTTATAATGATCCACCTAATCCTTTTTTACGTCCAAGAATAAAGCAAACTTTGTCAATAGGTGTAAGGGCAATAGATTCTTTATTAACATTGGGTAAAGGACAAAGAGTAGGAATATTTGCAGGTTCTGGAGTAGGTAAAAGTACTACTTTATCTATGATAACGAGATTTACAGAAGCTGATTTAACTGTTTTGTGTTTAGTTGGGGAGCGGGGAAGAGAGTTAAGGGACTTTATTGAAAGGGATTTAGGGGAAGAAGGACTAAAAAGATCGGTTGTGGTAGTTGCTACTTCTGATACTCCAGCTTTGGTTAGATTAAAAGCAGCTTATGTTGCAACTGCTATAGCAGAATATTTCAGAGATAAAGGTAAAGATGTTTTGTTGATGATGGATTCGGTAACAAGGTTTGCCATGGCTCAAAGAGAAATAGGTTTAGCTATCGGTGAACCTCCTTCTACTAAAGGCTATACTCCTTCAGTTTTTGCTTTACTTCCTAAATTAATGGAAAGACCAGGTACCTCTCCAACTGGTAGTATAACCGCTATATATACAGTTTTGGTTGAAGGGGATGATATGAATGAGCCAATAGCAGATACTACAAGAGGAATATTAGATGGTCATATAGTTTTATCAAGACATTTAGCCCATATGAATCATTATCCTGCAATAGATGTACTTCAATCGGTAAGTAGGTTATTTGTAGAGATAACTTCTGAAGAACACCAAATAGCAGCAGGTATAATCAGAGAAATACTAAGTACTTATAAGAAAAATGAAGATATAATAACATTGGGAATGTATAAAAAAGGTACTGATCCAAGAATAGATTATGCAATTGAGAAGATAGATGCAGTTAATTCATTTCTCAAACAAGGAGTTTTTGAACCAGATAATTTACAAAATACTATTGAAAGAATGATAGAATTAGTTAGTGATTACACAGAAAAAGTTACCAAGAGGTTAAATAAATAATGAATTACAAACCCTTTAAATTTAAACTAGAAAAAGTTTTGCAGATGAAAATAGAAGAAGAGGAGGAACAAAAAAAAGTTTACGCTAAGGCCCAAAGAAAATTAATTGAAGAAGAACAAAAACTTGAAAATTTAATAAAAACTCTAGAATTTAAAAAAGAAGAATATAAACTTAAACTAACCCAAGTAGGACAACCAGATTACTTCCTGAATTTTAACAAATATCTAGAAAAACTCAAGAAAGATATAGAACTTCAAAAAATAGTAGTTGAACAAGCTAAAATACAATTAGAAATTGAAAAACAAAAATTACAAGAAAAAATGAATGAAAGAAAAAGTTTTGAAAAATTAAAAGAGAAGGAATACCAAAGGTATTTAGAAGAACAAAAAATGATTGAAAACAAATTCTTAGATGAACTTGCAAGTATCAGATTTTCTCCTAATAAAAAACAACAATAAAAAAACATTAATAAATATTAATTTTAATGATAAAAATCAAAGAAATTGAAGATAAAAATTGAAGGAGAAAATTTAGGATTGAAGTATATAAGTATAATTGGGAAGGGAAAAAGCATAAAATTTCTCTTCCTACCTTCCCCCCGTAATAAACCTTCCCCCCACAATAAAACAAAAAATTACTTTATATCCTTTATATTTACTCTTATTTTACTACCCATATTATATTTATTCTTTCAATCTTGTGCTACTGGTGTACCTAGCTTACCTCCTAATCTACCGACTAGTAAATTACTCTCTATCTCTGTCTTTTTTAAATCTAATATTAACCCTGTTATACAGTATTCTTTTAATGGGCAGGATTATACTTACTATTTTTATAGTGTTTTACTATTTAGATTTGATGATGAATTGATTTCTAATAATTTGGATTTAGTTGAACATATTTTTTATTTCGAAAATGGTTTTAAAAGAATTAATAGGATAAGTCTTCCATCTGGTAATACCTCTATAACTGATCAATTTAGTAGTATCGTTTTGGATAATAATTCACAAGTTATTGGTAATAGAGAATTGAGATATAATATATCTTTACCTGATTATATATTGGGAAATAAAACTTTTTTTAAATTCATAGTAATTGTTTTTTTGAGAAATTTTTCATATAGTCAAATTAGTTCTGACTTTGGAAATAATGTTGTGCATTACTTTATTAATCCTTCTTACTCTATTACTATCGATTTAAGTAATATTAATGTAAATTTTATAAACAGTATTAATAATACCTATGATGGTTTAAATAATTTACCACCTGGCTTTCCTCAAGAATTTGAAGAAAGTTTGAAAATTGAAAAAATAGAATATATTTATAGAATCTTTTAGCTATGTCTTTTCTTTTATCTTTTTTTAGGATTTTAGTTGTTAATTCTTTGAGGGGTATTGGAATTTTTTTTATAGTTTTTTGTATTTATTTTTGGGATTTGATAAATGTTAGATTTTTTGATTACTTTTACAATCATTTTGAAAAAGAATTTAAGAAAGAAGATAAAATAGTTGCTTTTTATTTTTCTGTGCATACTTTTGAAAATCTTCAAAGAAGGTATGTAAGGGAGTTTTATTTCTTAGAAAAATTTTTTAAAACTGTTAACGTAAAGTATTTGGTTTTAACTGATAAAAATTTAAATTTATTGTCTAAAGATATTGATTTGCTAATAGTAAATGATTGTAGATATTTACCTATTAGTAGTATTATGATTTTTCAGGAGTATGCAAATCAAGGTGGAAAAATTTTATTCCTTTATCAAAGTTTAATGTTTAATAACAAAGGGAATAGATATTTATCTTCGCTGTATAAGAGTTTTGGGTTATATGATATTGTTTTTGATAATAGGAAGATTAATTATTTTAGTTTTAAGCATTTTACAAAGATTTTGTTATCAAGGAAATATTCTGTAGTGTTTTTTACTGATGAGAATAATGTGCTTAGCTATAGTTCGGAAAATATTCCTTTTGTTATAAATTATGGTAATTATTATTTTGTTGCTGAAAATGTCTTTACTATTGAGAATTTATCAAATCCTTTTATATTCAAGTTTAACATTTATTTATTAAATTTGATAGTTCCTAATCTGATTGATGGGAATAACTTTTTGAAAAGTGAGGTTTTTTTTTATTATGATTTAGTTGAATTTGTTATGCCGATAGAATTCATATTGAATAACAAGAAAACAAGAAAATATTTTTATAATTCTAAAAAAATGATTGGGATTTTAAAATTTTTGGATGATAGTTTGGTTATTAAGAATAAATTAATAAAAGTACCCACTATTAAGATTGGTTTACAAAAGATTAGTTTAAAGGATTATGAGGATTTATTTTTTAGTTATGCAGGTAGTAATTTTAGAGTTTTAATAAAAAAAAATAATCAACAGGGTATAGAGGAGTATTTTTCTTTTAGGTATAGGAGTATAATTTCAAGTGATCCTTTAGTAATTGCTATGGACGTTGAGGAGTATGTAGTAAGTGTAGTTACAAGTGAGATGCCTGATAGTTTTCTTTTGGAGGCTTTAAAAGCTCAGGCAGTTACTGCAAGAACTTACTGTATAAAAAATAAAAATAGACATAAAAATTTTGATTTATGCGATAAACCACATTGCCAAAATTTTGAAGGTGAAAAACAAGAATCTTTTAAAAGTTTTATAGCTACTTATTTTACTTGTGGAAAAATTATAGTTTTTAAGGGTAAACCTATCGATGCTGTCTATCATTCTACTTGCGGTGGATTAACTGCTAATAGTCAAGATGTATGGAACATTAGTTTACCTTATCTAATTAAAACTAAAGATTATACTGATAATATAAATAATGCTTACTGTAAAGAATCCAGATTATTTACTTGGAAAATAGAATTTTCTAAAAAGGAAGCTGAAAATATTCTTGCTAAAACTATACCTTATTTGTTAAAAGTGCCTTTTCAAGGAAAGATAGTAAATATAGAAATTGTAAAAAATAGCAGTTTAAGAGTAGAGAAAATGATAATAAAAACAACACAAAGGAATTATGTAGCTTTAAAAGATGATTCTATTTATTTATTTAGTAAGGATCTTTATTTTAGCTTACTGCCTTCTAATTTTATAGAAAAGGTTGAGATTAGTAGTGATAGAATAATTTTTTATGGTAGAGGTTTTGGACATGGGGTTGGAATGTGCCAATTTGGTGCTAATCACTTAGCTAAATTTCTACCCTACAATGACATAATTAAACACTATTATAATTCAGTAGATATTATTAAAGTTTACTGA
>CALFWH010000015.1 GCA_937927985.1 uncultured bacterium
GATTTAAGAGAAAATAAAGTTAGTGATAAGGTATTAGAAGCTTTTAGAGTTATAAAGAGAGAGTTTTTTGTAGAGAATAAGGATTTAGCTTATTTAAATCAGGCTTTACCATTTTTGGGACAAACTACTTCTCAACCTTTAGTTATAGCTAATGTTTTGGATAATTTAGATTTGGATAAAGAAAAAATTGTTTTAGAAGTCGGTATAGGCTCCGGTTTTCAAACTTGTCTACTTGCTTACTTCTCCAAGAAAGTTTACTCTTTTGAAATAGATAATCAAATTTATCTTAAAGCAAAAGAAAATATACAAAATTTTATGCAAATTTCTAAAATTTCTCTTGATATAGAACTATACAGACTAGATATTTTTAAATCTAAGAAAGTAATTGATAAGATACTGGAAAAATATAACAAAATTGATAGGGTAGTTTTTAGTTTTGCTATAAAAAAAATCCCAGATTTTATATTAAAAAATTCAGAAATTATAATTGCTCCAATTGATGAAGGTAGTGAATTTCAAAAATTAAAAAAAATAATAACACAAAAAGAAGGCATTGTTGTTAAGGATCTTGGTTATGTCTCATTTGTAAAAGAGAGAAGAGAAAGATAAGGTTATTTTTGGGTTTTTTACTAATTAATAATTATGACAGAGATATTGCAAGCTGATATAAGTTATAAAAAACATATAAAAAATGTGTATTTAAAAGTTTACGGAAATTTTTATTCTTTACCTGAAGTACAAGAAGATGACTTAATGCAACAGATTTTAGAAAATAATAATAATTTATGGATAGTAGCTAAGAAAGGAAACGAAGTTATAGGATCTTTATTGTTCAGAGTAGATGGAAATTTATCTTTAGCAAAGGGTATGGCAGCAATAGTCTTACCCGAGTATCGTAATCAAGGAATATTTAAGGAAATGTTCGAATTCGGTTTAAATAGATTAAATGTGGATATAATATATGCTTTGACTCGTACGATCTCTCCTGAACCCCAAAAGTTACTTTTAAAATATAACTTTTTGCCATTAGGTTTGTTCCCTAATGTAAGGAGAATATATGCTTATGAAAACCATGGATTATATGCTTTAATAAAACAAGAAGCTTTTAGTAATAGAAAAAGTATTAATAAAGTATTGAAAGAAATTGCTGATTTATTGGGAATTTTGAAGGATATAGTTATTTCTAGATATCTTCTGAAAATATTTAAGAATAAATTTATTGATCTTAGATTTCTTGAACAATTTATTTCTGAAAAATACGATATATTAGAAAGAGAGAAATTTAATTTTAATCTTAGGGAAGCTAAGAAGTTGGATATAAAGGTTTTAAATGTAGAAAAGGAGTATTTAGAAGTTATAGATAAATTAAGGTTTAAATTTTTTCCATTTCATCGCCCAAATTTTAAGATAACTACCGAGTTTGGTAGCTTTTTTCTTCATATTAATATGATAGATAAGCACAGCGCTATTATGGGGATTGATGTACCTGAAGATGATCTAGAAAAAATGTACAATCTGTTTTTTAATATTCCTTATATCGTAGATAAATTAGATGCAAGATATTTAGAGGTTATTTCGATGGCTATTAATCACAGAAATCATTCTATTTTGTTAGATAATGGTTTTATTCCTGCTGCTTATTTCCCTTGTCTTATACCTTATCAAGATGGTAGGGTAGATGCCGTTATATTCTTTTATCCTTACAATTTACCGCATTTTAAAAAAATGTACATACCTGAAGAATTTAAAAATTATATAAAATACGTCTATTCAATGATAGTTAAAAAAATAAATCAAGAAGTAGAGTATAGCTTAAGGTAATTTTAGGGTAATTTTAAAGAATTTTTGTTTCTCATTAGAGTATTTTTGTTGTAGAAGTTGTATTATTTGATTGTGAAAAAGTGGTTGATATTTTTAGTTTTGTTTATTGGTTTTTTTAGGGTTTTAGTATTTTGGTTTGATGGTAAAATTAATAAAGAGATAAGTATATTAATAGGTGGTTCTTTAGATGGGTGGCAAGAAATAGTTAAAAGTTTTAATGAGTTAAATCCTGATATAAAGGTTAATTTAGTTCAAGGCCCTATTTCTACTGATGCCAGAGAAATAATGTACTCTATTTCTTTTCTTACTAAAAGCAAAGGTTTTGATGTAATTTATTTAGATGTAGTTTGGTTAGGCAAATTTGCTTCTGCTGGTTGGATAGTCCCTATCTCTCTTTTTACTGATCCATTACAATATTTTCAAAGTAATAAATTAACTAATATTCAATCCTCTATATATAAGGATCAGTACTACACTATTCCCATAAAAGCTGATGCTGGAATATTATATTATAGAAAAGATTTATTAGAGAAATATGGTTATAGTGTTCCTACTACTTGGGAAGAATTAAAGCAAATAGCAAAAGATATAAAACTAAAAGAGATGCAAAATGGTAATTACATAGAAGGATTTGTATTTCAAGGTAAACAATATGAAGGATTAGTGTGTAATTTTTATGAAGTCTTAAGGGGAATGGGATATGAGTTAATAGTGCAAAATGAAAAGGGTTTTAGTTTAGCAGTTAATGAGAACGAGTTAGAAAAAGTTTTTGTTTACTACAGAAGCTTAATTGAGGAAGGAATAAGTCCAATATCGGTTATAAATTTTGAAGAAGAGGAATCAAGAATAGTTTTTCAGCAAGGTAAAGCTATATTTGCTAGAAATTGGCCGTATGCTATAAGAATGCTAATGGAAGATGAGAATATGAAGGATAAATTTGGAGTTGCGGTTTTACCAGGTGGTAATCCTACTTTGGGAGGGTGGGCTTTAGCAATCTCTAATTACTCACAAAATAAACAAGAAGTAT
>CALFWH010000016.1 GCA_937927985.1 uncultured bacterium
GGCAGCGATATCAATATCAATGCCTTTGGCTTTGCCCAGGGCTTCCGAAATGGAGGCACACTTGGCATCGCTGTCACATTAGGTCCAGTCTATGGAATAGATAAACCAGAAGATATTTTATTATCTCAAGCCTACAAAAACTGCTTAATACTAGCAGATCAGTATAAAATACAATCCATAGCTTTCCCTTCTATTTCAACAGGAATTTTTGGTTTTCCAATAGAATTAGCTGCACCAATAGCTATAAATACAATATTACTAGAAATAAAAAATCTTAACATAAAATTAGTAAGAATGGTATTATTTTCAGATCAGGATTACAAAGTTTACAAAAAAGAACTTGAAAAAATAAAAAATAATATTTAAATCTTTTTTAGGGGTTGTAGCTCAAAAGGATAGAGCGTTGCCCTCCTAAGGCAGAGGTTGCCGGTTCGATTCCGGCCAACCCCACCAAAAAAATGGAAAAAGAACTAGTAAATATCTTCATAGAAGAATTAGGACAAATAGCTTATGATATATGCTTCAATATCAGTAATACTATAATAAATAAAGAAGAAAAAAAACTGCAAATAAATACTAATGATAAGTCAATAAAAGAATGGATAGAAAAAAAATATTATCCCCTTATAAAAGAACTACTTGAAAAATATTATAATGATAATTCTTGGCAGATAGAGGTTAATTTAAAAGAAGGTGAATACCAAGAATATCAAGAACATTCTTTAGATATTTTAAATCCATTCTTTACTTTTAATAATTTCGTAGTAGGAAATAGTAATCAATTTGCTTACTCTGCTTCATTAGCAGTAGCTCAAAAACCAGGTAAAGCTTACAATCCATTATTCATATACGGCTCAACAGGACTTGGTAAAACTCATTTACTACATGCAATAGGAAATTTAGCATACAAAAGAAAAATCTCAAAAAGAATACTATATATCACTTCAGAAAAATTCATAAATGATCTAATAAACTCTATAAAAGAAAAAAAAATAGAAGATTTTAGAAATAAGTATAGAAAATTAGACATTCTCCTAATAGATGATATACAGTTTATAATAGGTAAAGAAAGGACACAAGAAGAATTATTTCATACCTTTAATGAATTATATCTAGAAAACAAACAAATAGTTCTGACAAGTGATCGTCCACCAAAAGATCTACAAGGAATAGAAGAAAGATTGAAATCAAGATTTCAATCAGGATTAATAGCAGATGTCCAAGAACCAGACTTCGAAACTCGTAAAGCAATAATAAGAAAAAAAATAGAAAACTATAACATTAATCTAGAAGAAAATATAATAGATACTTTAGCTCAAAAATTTAGGAACAATGTAAGGGAACTTGAAGGAGCTATTATAAAAATAGTAGCATATTTAAGCTTACATAAACATAATAACAATGATAAAATAAAAATTGAAAATATAGAAGAAATTCTTAAAGACTTAATAACAATTGAAACAAAAGTAACCCCAGAAAATATAATCGAAACAGTATCTACATACTTCCAAATCTCATTAGAAGATATATTATCAAACTCCCGAGAAAAAAAAATTATCTATCCAAGACAAATATTAATATACTTACTTAGAGATATTTTAGGTATGTCTTTCAAAAACATAGGTAATATTGTAAAAAAAGATCATTCTACTGTGATACATTCTTATGAAAAAATAAATGTAATGATAGCTAGCCCTAAAGTCTACAAAGACATTACTAATATAAAAGAAAAAATTTTAGAAAAATATTCCTAACTTTTAACAACATTTTCAGCAATAATCCCAAAATATCCATTAAAACACTACCAATTTTACTTTTTTTTAACAAATTAGTGCTCCCCTATTTTTGTCTAAAAAAATAATTCTAAAAAAATAATTCCCAAAAAACAGTCAAAAAAATAGGCTTAAAGGAGGATAAAGATGAAATTATTAACTAAATCTAAAAATTCAAAAATAAATAGAATAGATTATCAATATCATAAAAAGCCAAATATTAAAAATATTTGGAATTTGAAAGATAGTGATAAGAAGATAGAGACTATATTTTACAATAGTTTGCTAGTGTATATTTTTAAAAGAAGCTTAGGTAGTAAGTTTGAGTGAAAGGATTAGTAGGATACCTAATTCGGGGATTTGGGGAAGGCGGGAGTTGAACCCGCACGGGAGGTGATCCCATTGGATCCTAAGTCCAACGCGTCTGCCTATTCCGCCACTTCCCCCTAATTATTCTTATACTACCCTAACCCGCATTTATCCTTCAAAATACCTAATAAATAATCTTTAAAAGCTAAAATGTGCCTTCTACTAAAACCACTAACATTTAAAACAAAATCCCCTTCTATATAAGGATTAGAAAAACTTATAAAATACAAATTAGTCCTATTCTTAAAAAATCTTGTAGCCTTTTGCCAGCTATTATCCATCACTAAATTTATAAAAATCAATGTTTCCTTAGAATCTAAATTAACGGAATCTAAATTAACTTTATTAAAACTGTTTTCTAGGTTATCATCAGTATGAAACTCTATAAATTCAATCTTTTGATTTTCATTATTTATAAAATTAAAAACTTGTTTTATTGAATCTTTCACTTGGTTATTAATTCTGATTGTCTTTAGATATTTATTACTTATAAGGATTAATGTAATTTTCTTAGAATTAAGGAGTATCTTCTTAAAATCGTTTAATTGTCCTTTGAATTTTATTGGTAATTTAAAAGAATTAAACATCCAACTTTTTAGTTTTTCAATTTCTTTAAGTATTGAATCAGCTTTATGATTATTCTCATTGTAAGTGCCTAAATATTTATCTATTTTT
>CALFWH010000017.1 GCA_937927985.1 uncultured bacterium
GTTAAAAACGCTTTAAATTTTACAATTTACTTATTAAAAACAGTTAATCAAATTAAAGTAAAAATTTCTACTCTAACCTTATTAGAAGGACTAACATTAAAATTAGTAGAATTAACTACAAAAGAAAAGTAAAAGGCTTAATCACTTTGATTAAAACTAATAAAAAATGGCAGAAAATGTAAAATTACAAAAGATCTACGAAAGCGTCCAATATAAAGAACTAGTCAATAGGATAAGATTTTTAATAGTAGCAGCAGCTACATTTGTACTACTTACCAATGTAGTAATACCAGGAATAAACCTAGAAGTATGGAGAGAATTTATAAAAAACCAAGGTAGTTTATTTACCCTATTTGGAATATTTACAGGTGGAGCACTTTATAACTTTTCAATAATCTCTTTAGGTATAATTCCGTACATAGATGCAGCTATAATAATGCAACTACTAATAGCAGGATTCCCACAACTAAAATCCTTACAAAAAGATTTTGGAGAAGAAGGTAGAAAAAAAATCAATTTCTATACCAAATGGTTAGCAATAGTTATAGCAATTTTGCAATCTTTCTTTGTAACGTCAGCTTTAAAAAAAGCTAACCCAGCAATTTTTTACGATAATTCCCTACTAGGAACATCTATAGTTGTAATATCACTAATAGCAGGCAGTGTTTTTATAATGTGGCTAGCAGACCAAATAAATGAAAAGGGCATAGGTAATGGCAGCTCAATCCTTATATTCATTTCCATTCTCTTTAGACTTCCTTCCTATATCTTAGAAACATTTAACTTAGCAGGAAACATACTTAACAGTGGAATTATAATTGCTGTTCAAATACTATTCTTCATAAGTTTTATAGCAATAGTAGCATTCTTATCTTTATCGATAAGAAAAATACCTATAATGTTAACACAAAGAATAATAGCAGGTAATAAATTAGTACAACAGAATGTGACATTTTTACCCTTACCCTTAATAGCAGCTGGAGTACTACCAATAATATTCGCAGTAGCCTTACTTTACTTTCCCATAACAATATTACAAGGTTTTGGAGTAAATCAGGAAACTTTTAGTACTAATCCCTTACTTAAATTCATTTATCAAACAATAGTACCCCCAAATTTGGTAATACCTAATGAATTTACACCAGAAATTTTAAAAACTTTCTTTATTAGTTTAGGATGGAACTTGTGGCACTCAATAGTATATGCTTCCTTAATAATAGCCTTTTCTTATTTTTACACTTTCATAGTAATAAACGTAGATGACCTAACAGATTACTTAAACAAATCAGGAGCAGTTATAAGAGGTATAAAACCAGGACAATCAACTAAAAATTTCCTAGAAAATACTCTATATAAACTATCTCTTATTGGAGGAATAGCTCTTTCCCTAATCACTATTCTTCCACCTTACTTAATGTATATAATTAACTTCATAATCTCTAAAATAACAGGTATACAAGAATTATCATTTAGTGGATTAGTTGGAATGTATATAAGTGGAAGCTCTATGTTAATTATAGTAGGAGTAGTACTAGATTTATTAAAACAAATGAATGCTTATTTAGTAGCAGTAAACCCAAGAGAAGTCTTTAAACCTAAAACCAAATAACCCTAAGAAAACTTTAAAAAATACATTAAAATGAAAAAATTTATCCTAATACTCCTAACATTTATCTTATTATCCTCAATATTAGCTTATTTAAATACCTCAAAAAATATTCCAAATACAACACTAATAACCATAAACAAAAATCTATCTAATAAATCGAATTTAATCAACGAATTAAATCTAATCTCAATAAGTGAAGAAATTTACTCAGAAATAAAATCTTATAATCCCCAAAACTATAAAATAAACTCTTACAAAATAAAATCATTTTCAATAGAATTTCAAATTTATTCTAACAAAAAACTATACAAACTATATATTTACCCCGAAATAAAAATTAACACTCAATTAACTATACAGACTAAAATTTTAGATTACCTAAAATCTGTAGACAATTTTTTATATACGATCAATAAAAATAATGAACTATCTAAAAAAGAAAACCTACAAATTAAAGAAACTAAAAATACAACACAATTCAAAGAAATCCATATATTCACTCCCCAAAAAATTTATACTAAATAAAACACAAACCTATGACAACACTATTACTACTAGCTTTAATTTTAACTATTTTAATCACAATATTATTTGTTCAAAATCAAAAAAATACTCTGAAAGAGAAAAAAGAAGATATTCTAAAATTTATATATAACCAATCCAAGAAAAATCAAAGTACAAACATTCAAAATTTAAAATCCTTCTCAAAGCTTAAAATCAGTAAGTTAATAAAAATAATAGAATTATTAATAAAAGAAAAAAAAGTAAAATATGACGAAGAAAACATAAAGTTAACATTAGAAGGACTACTAGAAGCAAAAAAAATTATAGAAAAACACAGAAAGATAGAGAAAAAATTGTTCGAAGAAACATCAATAAATTTAGAAGATATTCATCAAATTGCAGAAAAAGAGGAACATAAGGAAAAGATATTAGAATCTCCACAAAATTATCCCTGCATAGACCACCATGGAGACCCTATAAAAGAACATGATATAAAATCAATTTGTCTAACTAAAATTTTAGAAAATCCTCAAAATATCAACAAAATATATAAAATAGTACATATAGAAGATGAACCACCAGAAATATACAAAAAAATAATAAACTTAGATATAGCCCCATTTGAATTCATCAAAATTAAACAAATAAACTCAACTAATATAAATATACTAACTAGTAAAGGCCAGAAAATAAAACTAGATATAATTACTTGTGCTAACATCTTCGTAACAGAATCAAATGACCCTAATACAGAAGAAGAATTCAAAAAGATAGAATCACAAATAGAATTTATAACCACCTTAGACAAGCTAAAAATAAATGAACAAGGTAAAATAATAGGTTTATCATTTTACCTAAGAGGAGAAGAAAAAAGAAGAATCTTAGAAATGGGATTTGTAAAAAATACCATTATCACTCCAATATATAACAACATGCTAGGTAATGATCCAAGAGTATACAAAATTAAAAACACAAAAATAGCCCTCAGAAAAGAACAAGCACAAAAAATATACGTACAAAAAATAACAAATTAAATAATATGAACTGTGAAAACTGCAAAATAATAAAAAATATAAAAAACTATACCAAAATCGATTACATAATAGCATTAGTAGGCAATCCAAACGTAGGTAAATCTACTTTATTTAATACTTTAACTGGAATGAAAGTAAAAGTAGGTAACTGGCCCGGTAAAACAGTCTCTAAAATAGAAGGATATTTCGAATTTGTAAAATTACAAACAAACCAAAAATACGTTTTTAAAATTATAGACCTACCAGGCGTATACTCAATATTGTCATTTACCCCAGAAGAAGAAATCACTCGAAATTTTTTGTTAACCTCAAATTATGATATCTGTATTCTCATTTTAGATTCAACAAATCTACATCAAAGCTTAGTATTAGCTTTACAAGTTTTTGAAATAACAAACAATGTCATAGCAGCTCTAAATCTCATAGATGAAGCTAAAAGAAAAGGAATAAAAATAGATATTTCACAATTAGAACAAAAGCTTAAACTACCAATTATCCCCATAATAGCTCAAACAGGATATAATATTGAAACACTTATAGATCAATCTCTACAAGTAATTCAACAAAAAATAAAATCTAACCCAATAAAATACTCCCTACCACCAGAACTACAAAACATAGTAGAAGAAATAAAAATCGAATTAATCGAATATTATCCAGAACTTGAAAATAACCCCTTACTTAGATGGATAATACTAAGAATCCTAGAAGGAGACAAACTCATAATAGAATTAATCAAAAACAAAAAATTAAATCAAATACAAATAAGTTTAACAAAATGAGTAAAGATTTTGAAGATATATTACAAAAAATAGAAAAATATAGAATTCAACACAATAACACTTTCACTGACAAAATAATGGAGAACATACATTCTAAAATAGAAGAAATATTATCTACTTCGGTTAAATATGAAGAAAACAAAGATATATTATCAAAAATTGAGAAATACATAGATCTATTTATAACTTCTAAAATAGGGGGATTAATAACTTTAATACTATTGTTAAGTATTGTATTTTGGATAACTCTAACAGGAGCAACCTATATTTCGGATTTATTAGCCTTATTATTTTTGAAGATAGAGATATTTCCAACAAAATTGTTAAAATTTTTACCACCAATATTAGAGAGTTTTTTAATGGATGGAGTATATAAACTACTTGCAATGGTAGTAGCAGTTATGTTACCACCTATGGCAATATTTTTTCCTTTATTTACTTTCTTAGAAGATTTAGGTTTACTACCAAGAATAGCTCTAAACATGGACAAGATATTTAAAACCGTAGGAGCAGATGGTAAACAAGCTCTAACGATGATGGTAGGATTCGGTTGCAATGCAGCAGGAGTTATATCTACAAGAATAATCAAATCTCCAAAAGAGAGAATAATAGCTATACTGACAAACAACTTTGTACCTTGTAATGGTCGATGGCCATTACTTATAATGCTAACTACGCTATTTCTTGTACCTTTAATTGCTAGCA
>CALFWH010000018.1 GCA_937927985.1 uncultured bacterium
TTGAAGGTTTTTAAATCTTCGGCTCGGTAGTAAGTTATACATGGAGATAAAATATTTACAAAAGAGAATCCTTTATGTTTTATAGCTTCTTGGATTATTTTAAAGGTATGGTTTACGTCTAAGGCAAAAGTTTGGGCTACATAAGTAGCTCCAGATATCAAAGCTAAACTTATGGGATTAATGGGTTCATCTAAATTACCTTCTGGAGTAGTAGGAGTAATCAAATTATGTGGGGAAGTGGGAGAAATCTGCCCCTTAGTTAATCCATATACAAAATTATCAAACATTATAACTGTTATATCTATGTTTTTTCTGGCGCTGTGAATAAAATGGGTACCACCTATTGAAATCAGATCCCCATCTCCACTTATAACAACTACATTCAATTTAGGATTAGCTAATTTAAATCCTAGAGCTACTGGCAAAGGTCTACCATGTAGGGTATGAATAGTGTATAAATTTATGTAGCTAGTAATTCTTCCTGTGCATCCTATACCTGCAATTAGTACCAAGTTTTCTTCGTTAAAACCCATTGCTGCAAAAGCTTTATATATAGCTTGTAAGTCAGCATAATAAGTACATCCTGGACACCATTGAGGTTTTATTTCAGTCTGCAAAACCTTTATATCCACAAAATCACCCCTTTTATATTAATTTTAACAATATAAAAAACAATCCTATTATTACAAAAACTAAGTTTAAAAAATTAAATTTCAACAAAATCTCTTTATCTCTATATCCCATCAATTCAAAATGATGATGCAACGGAGTAAAATTAAATAATCTTCTTCCTTTAGTTATCTTAAAGTATAAAACCTGTAATATAACCGACAATGTAACTAAAAAATAAATATAACCTATAAACAGGAAATAAATTTCTGTTTTAGATATGATTGAAAGGTAAACAAAAATAGATCCAATAGTCATGGATCCTGAATCTCCCATAAAAACTTTTGCTTTTGGTAAATTAAAAAATAGAAATACGCTTATAAAACTTATAATTCCTAAAATTAGATAAACTAGCGGCAAATTAGACATAATTAGAAATATAATCAAGTAAGCTATAAATCCAGTTAAAGAAAGGCTTGCTAGTAAACCATCCAATCCATCAGTTAAATTAGTAGCATTACTTACTGCAGAAATAAAAAAATATAAAAATATCAAATATCCCCATCCTAAATCAACACGGTTGGTATGAAAAAATAAACTAGAAAAATTAACAGAGAAATTATTAACAAAGTAAAGATCATTAATTTTCAGAATAAAAAATATTATGATGGTAAGTAAAAATTGTAAGAATAATTTATCTCTTGCTCTTAATCCTAGATTTCTTTTATTTAGAATTTTCATTAAATCGTCATAAAATCCTATAACAAAACCTCCGATAAACAGTATTAAAAAAGCTTCATATAAGGGTATTGTATAGATCCAGTTTACTATTATAGAAAATATGAGAATAAAAAGCCAGAATATAGTGCCACCTGCTGTAGGGGTACCTTCTTTGGATTTATGATGTACTGGAGCATCAGACCTTATGTACTGCCCTACCCTACCAAATCCTATATAAACCCTATAAACCAAAAAGCATAATAAAACTAATAAAATTAACAAAACTATTAGACCCAGCATTATACTGATAAAATTTCTACATTATCAATTTTCTTTTGAATTTTTTTATATAATTTTTCCATAGCAATGTCTATAATCTGGTTTATTTCGAAGTCCTGATAAGGATAAACTAAACATACGATGTAACTTTTTTGTTCATAACCCAATGTAACCAACTTATTATTAACCATATTATTTATCCTATTGCAGACTATATCTATTTTATCTTTTTCTATTTTTGGTAGAATAACTAAAATTACGCCGTTACCTATGAAAGAAATTATATCACTTTCTCTAATAGAGGATTTAATAGTTAAATTAACTTCTTTAATAAATTTCAGTTCTTGTTCTGTTAACTGGTCTAAATTTTTACCAAATATGTTATCAAAAGATATAAAACATAGTGCAAAGTATTCTTTGTATCTTTTTGATGTAAAAACAAGATTATTGATGAATTCCCAGGTAAATTCTGGACTATAACTAAAAACTCTATCATCCCATATAACTCTGTTTATTGATTTATTGTAGAAAATGGAAGCGTATATTAATATTCCTACAAGAGTGGTTATATCTATCAAAAAATCTTCATTTATATATAGATTTTTGTATTTATCCTCACTAAGATAGGAGAGATATATCATCCCTAATTTATCTTTTGAGATGTATAGAGGTACAGCGATAGCTACTTGTTCCTTAGGATAAAAAGGACGTATTAGGCTATTCTCATTTCTATATCCTATAGTTACTTTACCTTCAATAAAAGCTTGTTTATACATTTCTTCCAATTCTATTTTTTTATAGTCATAATAAAATTCGGAATTTTCACCTGCAACAATAAAAGCCTCTAATTTACCATCTATTTCATTTTTGAGAAATACCACTAAAGTATCAGAATTAAAATTAGTGAAAAAGATGTCAATGATAGTTTGCGAAATTTTGTATAAACTATCCATATTGACTATGCTATCGGAAAATGAATATATCACGTTTCTTAGACTTAATAATTTATTTCTTAAATCTTGTATATCCAGGTTTAGATTTTCAATGTTTTGATTAAGTTCTTCGATTTTTTTATCTTTAACTATTAACTCGTTATTTATAGATTTAATTTGCATATAGGCTTCATCTTTTCTAGATTGGAATTCTTTTATTACTTTTTCTAACTCAACATTAAAAGCTACTCTTTCTTGCTCTATCTCATTTTTTAGATTTTCTATTTGACTTTCATATTGATAAATTTTTTCTTCAAGTTCATTGATATTACTTACTAATAATTCGTTTTGTTCTTTATAGGTTTGAAAGCTTTTATTAAAATCATTTATAATTCCTCTTACAATCCACATAGTTAAAATAATAATTACAGATAATGTAAAATTAGAGTACATAAAATATAAGATATTTTGAAAAAACGGATCGGAGATCAAAGAAAATACACTTATTAATCCTATAAAAGTACCTAACAAGCTAATGAAAATAATAAGATACATATAGATACCTTGTAAGAACTGCAAAGCACTAACAATTGGCAATAAGAAAGTTATTAATAATCCAAAAGGATTCTTAGTCAAATGTAAAAACAAAGCACCTAAAAAACTATCAATAATCCCACTTAATAAAACAAAATTGTTATTCTTTCTTAGGAAAGAAAAACTAATATTCCAAATAAACAAAATTGTTATCACTAACCATCCATAAATAGACAAATCAGATGACAAATTACCAAATATTAGGTATTGAGATATTATGAGAGATAATAAAGATACTATTCTTATAGTGTAATTAATAATTAGTAAGCCTGTCATAGAGTTTGGAGAGATATTTTTATTAATTTTTCTACTGTATTACAAGCTTTTTTTGTATTTTGTAGTACTTCTTCGTGGGTTACTCCGTGTTTTACTACTTCATCCATTATATCGGTTATAACTGAGAATCCTACTGTTTTCATTCCACAATGTTTAGCGGTTATTACTTCGGGGACTGTGGACATTCCTACAGCATCAACTCCTAAGATTTTTAGCATTTTTAACTCTGCGGGGGTTTCATAGTTAGGTCCTGGTACCATACAATAAACCCCTTCTTTTATAGTGCTAAAATCATCTATATTGCTTTTTATTCTGTTTATCCATTGTTTATCATACGCATTTTGCATACTTGGGAATCTTTCACCAAACTCATCTAAATTCGGCCCTCTTAAGGGATTTTCTGGCATAAAAAAGGCAATATGATCAGTTATAATCATTACATCTCCCACTCTAAAGGAAGGATTAATTCCTCCCGAAGCATTTGTCACTATTAAATTTTTTATTCCCAATAAATGAAAAACTCTAATTAAAAAGACAACTTTATTCATTGGATACCCTTCATAATAATGAAATCTTCCTTGCATAAATAATATGTTAAAATCTTGATAATTAGCAAAAACTAATTTTCCTTTATGTCCTTGTACAGTAGTAGTTGGCAGATTAGGAATTTCGTTATAGTTAATGATTTTTTCTATTTGGAAATTTTCAGCTATTTCATTAAGTCCAGAGCCTAGGATTATAGCTACTTTTACATTTTCTATCCCCTGCTCTCTTAAATACTTAGCAGTTTGATATAGTTCATTAATATATCTTTCCTTATCAAACATACTTACCTCCTAAAATAACGGATTTTTTGATACTATATAAAATTTATCGAATAAACACTACCTAATAAATTATATAAATTTAAATTTCTAACTTCTTTGAGAAAAACTATACTTTGGAA
>CALFWH010000019.1 GCA_937927985.1 uncultured bacterium
CGACGCCGGGATTCGAACCCGGGAATGGAGGCTTTGCAGGCCCCTGCCTTACCACTTGGCTACGTCGCCACATATATTTACTAATACTACATTTTTACAACAGTTCCTATTATACTTGCTATAGGTAAAAATACTGCAAATAAAATTAACCCTACTACCAAACCCAAAAAAACAACTAAAAAAGGTTCAAAAAGAGATAATAATGTATCAATCCTAGCTCTTATCTCAAATTCTAGATTTTCACACAATTTTGTTAACATCCTATCTAATTCACCTGTTTCCTCTCCTGTTTTTACCATATCGATAAAAAAAGGAGAAAAAAAGCCACTTTTATGTAAAGCAACACTCAAATAGTCCCCTTCTTTTAAATATCTCTGAATTTTTATAGCTGCTTCCTTCATTACTCCACTATCAAAAGATTGCTCCAAATTCCTTAATCCCTCCAAAAATGACATCCCACTTCTTAATAACAGTAACAAAGCCCTTGCAAATCTTAATTCATATATCTTATGTAAAATATTACCAAAGTAAGGAATAGAAAATAAAAGTTTTTCGACTGATTGCTTAAAACTAGGAGATATCTCGTTAAATAACTTAAAGAATAAAGCAAAAAATAATAACCCACTAAATCCAATAGACATAATAAAAGGATTTGATAATACACTAGATATAGCTAATAGAATATGGGTTAATAAAGGAATAGGAGCATCAAAACCTTGCATAATTTCAAAAAGTTTAGGGAAAATAAAAACAATCAATCCCCATACTATCAAAAAAGTAATCAATAAAACAAAAATAGGATAAACTAAAGAAGATATAAATTTGCTTCTTACTTTAAACTCTTCTTCCTGATATTTAGCAAGTTCCTCCATAATATCAAATAACTGTCCTGTCTTTTCTCCTATTTTTATTAAAGAAATATACACTGGACTAAAAACATCAGTGTATCTCTGTAAAGCAGTACTTATTGCATTACCACTTTTCAAATTTTCTTTTATTACTAAACATATTAAAGCTAGTTTTTTATTGTTAGTAGATAAAGCAATAACATCAAATAATCTTGCTACAGGAAAACCAGCTTTCAACATTTCAGCTACTTGCCTTGTAAATAACATTACCTCCTGTTTACTTAATTTTGTAAATAAACTAATAAAATAATACTGCCACTTAGGTAATTCTCTTATTTTTATATTTTTATATCCACCAGATCTTAGTATTCTTTCAGCTTCTTTTATAGAAACTGCTTCCATCAAACCAGCATACCTTAAACCATTTTCATCATAAGCTATGTAATTATAAACTCTAAAATTCTTTTTAGTTAAATTTTTTTCTCTAATTAATGACATAACTACTTATATTTTTATATCAATTACACCTGATATCCTTTTTGTGATTTGAGATCTTAGTTGGATAATATTTATGTTTTTAGGTACTTCTAAAGATAAATCTATTCTAGCTTTACCATCTAATACTTCAGCATCAATTGATAGTAAATTTATTGTTTTAGAAGATAGAACACTTAATATATCTTGTAATAAACCCTTTCTATCTTTAGCTAATATCTGTAATTTCAAGATTTTCTTATCTTTTATATCTTCCCAATTTAGATTTATTATCTGTTTATTTAGATTTTTAATATTTTTACAATCTGCAAGATGTATTGATATTCCCTTACCTCTGGTTACATATCCTACAATCGGTTTAGGATATAAAGGATTACAACATTTTGCAAATCTGTAAAATACTCCAGATCCCAAAATATTATTTTTATCTTTTATCTCTTTCTTATTCTTATTTTCACTTTCTATATCTTGTTTATCAGCAAATTCCTCAACAAAAATCTGCTTAACCTTTGACAATATAGTTTCATACTTAATTGAACCCTCTCCTATGGATAAAACGAAATCTTCAATATCTCTGTAAGCATTTTTATAGAATTTTTCAAAAACAAGATTAACTATTTTATCCATATCCATATTTTTATTTATTTTTAAATCCTTTAAAACAGATAAAAATGTTTGGTTAGCTTTTTCAAGATATTCTTTTTTATTTTTTCTTTTTAGAAATTGCTTTATTCTATTTTTAGCGTAACTTGTTTTTGCTATTTTTAACCATTCTAAAGTTGGAGAAGCATTTTTAGAAGTTATAATCTCAACTATATCACCATTTTGTAGTTTATAGTCAAGAGGTACTATCCTACCATTAACCTTACATAAAGAGCATTTGTTACCAATATCTGTATGTATTTTATAAGCAAAATCTATTACTACAGATCCTAAAGGTAAATCTATACAATCTCCTTTGGGAGTAAAAACAAAAACTCTTTCTTGTAGTATCTCTTGAGGTATATTCTCTGTTTCTATATTCTCTAAGTTAGATAATTCCTTTTTCCAGTTATTAATTATTTTTTCTATTTCTCCTAAATGATTAATTCCTTTATATTTCCAGTGGGAAGCTACTCCAAATTCAGAAGTATAGTGCATATCCCAAGTCCTTATCTGAAACTCTACAGGATAATCACAATAGACTACTGTATGTAAAGATTGGTAACCATTAGGTTTTGGTTTTGCTATATAATCTTTAATTCTATCAGGAAGTGGAATCCATAAATTATGTATTATTCCCAAAACTACATAACATTCATTTACTTTATCAACTATTACCCTAATTGCAGCTATATCCATAATTTCTTCTAAAGGTACTCCTCTTTTGGTCATCTTATTGTAAATACTGTATATGGTTTTTATTCTACTTTGAATAGTAGCGTTAATATTTTGTTTTGATAATTTTTCTTGTAAAACTTGAATAATTTTATGATGATTTTTTTGTATTTTTTCTGAAGTTTTCTCTATGTATGATTTTATATTTTGGTAGGTATAAGGATCGTATACTGAAAAGGCTATATCTTCCATTTCAGATTTGATTTTCCATATTCCCAATTTTTCAGCTATTGGTACATAGAATTCCAAGGTTTCTAAACTTATTCTTTTTTGTTTTTCATTAGGCAAAAATTTTATAGTTCTTAAATTGTGCAATCTATCAGCTAGTTTTATAATTATAACTCGTATATCTTTAGATGTGCTTATAAAAAGGCGTTTGAGATTAATTAAGGTTAAATCTTTATTTTTACTACTAAAAATTCCAGTGTTTAGAAAAGGAGATAATTTTTGTAACTTTGTTAATGAATCAACAATAAAACCAACTTCCTGACCAAATTCTTTATAAATTTTGTCTATTTGTAAATTAGTATCTTCAACAATATCATGGAGTAAAGCTGCTGAGATGGTTATAGGATCCATATAATAGTCCACTAGAATTAAAGCTACCTCTAAAGGATGAATTATATAAGGCTCTCCTGATAAACGCTTTTGATCCCTATGATAATATAAAGCCAAATTAAAAGATTTTTCTAC
>CALFWH010000020.1 GCA_937927985.1 uncultured bacterium
GTCATCAAGCAATTTAAGATCAAGTAGATTTTTATTATGTAGTTTTTTTATGATTTCCAAGTATTCTTCTAAGTTATGAACTGAAGAATAATCCCATAATTTTCTTATATTTGTAGCAAGATAGATATTATCTGTATCATAGATAAACTCTCCTATTTTTTGAATAACTAAGGACTCATCGTTAGAAAAATTGTTTATCCCCTTTGGTTCACGTGTTATAGAATACTGAATATCTTTTATTTTTTGATGAAACATTCTCATAAGCCTTTTTTATAGAGGAAAGAATATATAGATTGTAAGACTTCACCAAAAGCTTTCGATGTAGGGTTTTTAGCTCTATCATCAAGCCTAACTAAGCTATCTATAAATTCTTTTTCCCTTTGCTGATATTCTAGCTTTATTTGATTAAGTTTTACTAAAACAGCAGCTTCTTTTTCTGGATCTACTTTTGAAGCTTGATCTAAATATTCAATTATTTGCAATAACTCTCCTTTATCTATCCAAATACCTTCACATTTTTCACAACTATCTATATAGATATTAGAAGTATACATATACCTATATTTAAACATTAATTGTCCACATTTTGGACATTCCAATTCTACGTCTTTTGTTTTATCAAATTCTCTGGTATTTTCAAGCAAACTGTGAATATGTTTTATGTCACTTTGTGAAGCTGAAATTACTTGTCCAAATTCTTGCTTATCAAACCATATTCCCCCACATTCTTGGCATATATCCACTTCTATACCTGAAATAGATACTTTCTGTAAATCACTCTTTTCACCCAAAGTTTTACATCTTGGACATATCATTTTTTATCCCCCTCATTATTTAAATATTATTTTTTACTCTCAAAAAGAATATCGCATTTTTTGTAACTAAATAGGAGCTTCAAAATTTTTGTACTATTTTTTTGAATAAAACTTTAATAAATTTTATAAAGAATTTTTAGAATTCATCAGGATAGGATAATCCGACTAATAAGATTGCTAAAGCTAATAACCACCACCAACCCATTTAATTTCACCTCCAAAAAAAATTCTTAAAAAAAATCTTTGACAATCTAAAAAAAAATCCTCCTATATCCCCACGTTAGATATTTTATTTAAAAAATGTACTTTAAGGATATCTGTGAAAGATAAATCGTTATAGATGAATTTTTGTTTATTCTTTTTGTAAGTGATGTATACATTGTAAAAATCTTTTATCCAAGGTAATAAGAAAGTAAATACACCTGCAGCTGGAGCAACAGGTGCTAAAAACGGTAGCAAATAAGCTAAATTAGCAACTAATTTTGATACCCCTTGTAAACCATCCAAAACAAAATTTCCCATAATACTCTTATCAGGAATATTTTCATAGACATATTTTGAATTTTTTAAACTATCATATATCTGGTCAATAGAAGCGATCATACCTAAAGGTAAAGTAACAAATGGGGGTATAAACCACAATCCAGCAGGTTTGTCACTATTTATTCTATTAACTGCATTAATCCAAGCCATTAAATTTGCCCATCCAGAAACCTTATTTTCATATAAATTACTTACCTCGTTTTTTAAAGCATAAATTTTATCGATAACTTCCTGAGAGATTCCTATTTTTAAGAGAAACTTTTCCATTAAATCCTTTTGACTAATCCTACTTAAAAACTCATCCCAATGAGTTAACTTCGAAAACAACAATTCACTATATCCATAATCCTTTTTAAAATCTTTAGGTATAGGGAATTGCTCAGATTTAAAATTACCAAAATTAAAGGGCATAAAAACAGATAATCCATTAGAATCAGGATCTAATTCTTCGTTATACAAATTATTTTCCATATAAATTACAGCTTGCAATTTTTCTATTGCATTTAAAGCAACGTTTTTTAAATTCTCTGGTAAATCAGGAGATTGAGATATTAATTTTACAAAACTAACAGCATCTCTTACTTCTAAATATGGTTTTCTATCAGGAGTATTAGCTAAATCTTCTGTTTTGTACATCAAAGGTAAAATTTTATTCAATAAATCTTGATCACTAAGTTTTAGTAATTCTATAGATAATTCATCCCACGCTTTAATAGCCTGATCAACTAAATCACTAGATAAATTTAATACGCTAGTGGTATTAGAAGCTCCAGAAAGATTATGAATTAAAAAATATGATTTAAGTATACTATCTACATCATTGGGTCCTCCATCTATTAAATTTTTCATTTCATTTAGAAACATAGCAAAAGGAATATTAAGCTTAGAAGCAAAACCACTAGTACCAACCAAGTAACTAGCCTTATTTTTAAGCTCAGTAATACCTTCTAAAGAAGAAACAGAAGAACCATCCATAACCAATATATCAGGCTTAACTTTGGTTTCACTATATGCATTCTCAATACCTTTAGCAAAATCTTTTAAATTAAGAAGAAAAGAAGTTTTCTTAATACCCTCATTATCCCCTATAACCATTACCATTAATTTTTTAGATGGAAAGTTTTTTACTACCCACTTTAAAGATTCCTCAAAAACTTTCGGATCATTTAAATTAACATTCTCCATTTCTTCTATAGGCTTATTTTTTAATTCAAGTTTTTTTGTAGAAAAAATAGATGTTAATATCAATTTAGTAATTTTAGAAATATCCCATTTATCGGTTTTTTGTATGTAAAACCTTTTTACTTTCTTCCAAGAAGGTAAATAAGCTTGTAAAACTATATTCAAATTTTTGTCAGAGCCTACCATTTCAAGCATTTTCATGTTTAATAATAAATTTTTTACACTTCTCTCATCTTCGGTATTAACATATAAAAAAACAGTCCATTCCTTATCTTCTGTCTTTAATTCATCATTTTTTAATTCACTAGTTTTTAGTTCATCTTTTTTAAAGCCATCACTAAAAGGATTTAACTTAAAAGATAAGTTGTTTTTAAGGGATAGTATACCCATTTCTTTCACCCCTTGAAAAATTTAATTATCGTTAGATTATATGATTTTTACAAAAACATCAAAAAATAAAGTAGTTTTGTAAAAAAAATGTTAAATAAAAAAATGGGATACTAAAGAAAATTTTTGATAATTTTTATTTTTTCCCTTACAATTATAGCTTGTTCAAATTCCATATTTTTAGCAAATTCTTTCATCTGTTTACTAAAGTGTTTTTCTAATTCAGATAGTTGTTTTTTATTCAATTTCTGTATATAATTAATGAATTCTTCATCATCAAGATAGATTAGGTCATTTACAGTTATAGCGTAGTTATTTATTTCTTTACCAACTAAAGAAAAAACTATTTTTAAGATATCTTTGGGTTTAGGGGGTATACTTGTAGGGGTTATATTATTTTGTATGTTGTACTGTATTTGATATTTTCTTCTTCTTTCTATTTCTTGTATTGCTGAGTATATGTTAGGTGTTATTTCGTTAGCAAAAAGGACTACTTGGGAAGCAGAGTTTCTTGCTGCCCTACCTGCTAACTGAATTATACTATTTTTACTTCTTAAAAAACCTTGTTTATCTGCTTCTAAAATAAAAACTTTAGAAACTTCTGGTAAATCCAATCCTTCCCTAAGTAAATTAACCCCAACTAATACATGATATAATCCTTTTCTAAAATCAACTAATATTTTTATTCTATCTAATGGCTTTACTTTTGAGTGTAAGAAAGCTGAAGGAATAGAATTGAGAATTAAGTATTCACTTAAATCTTCTGCTTGCTTTTGAGTTAAAACGTTTATAATTATCCTTTCATTTTCATTTTTACTTTGTATTATTTCTATTATTTTTTCGATAAAATCTTTATTAGGATAGACAATAATTTCGGGATCAACTATACCACTAGGTCTTACAAGCAGTTCAACAATATGGGAATTACTAACTTCAAACTCTCCAGGAGTAGCAGACACAAAAACTACTTTTTTTACTTTTTGCAAAAATTCTTCAAAATTAAGGGGACGATTATCTAAACAGGATGGTAATCTAAATCCGTGCTCTACCAAAACTTCTTTTCTTTTTCTATCCGATTTATACATTGCTTTTAGTTGGGGTATACTTACATGACTTTCATCTATAAAAACTATAAAATCGTTTGAGAAATAATCAAGTAAAGTATAAGGTGGACTATTGGCAGGCAACCCTAAAAGATAGCGTGAATAATTCTCTATACCAGGACAAGTACCAAATTTAGATAACATAGATATATCGTACTCTGTTCTGGTCTTTAATCTTTGGGCTTCTACTGTTTTACCTTGATTAACTAATTCATTATATCTCTGTTCAAGATCTCTTTTTATATCAATTATAGCTCTATTAATGGTATTTTGATCAGAAATGAATATTTTTGCAGGATATATGGTAAAAAAATCAATAGAAGTAATTTTCTTTAAACTAACAGGCTCAACTAAGAATAAATTCTCAATATAGTTATCTTCTAAATCCACCCTTAAAATTCTATCTTCTGCAGAAGGGAAAATATAAATCGTGTTTCCTCTAATTCTAAAATTACCTTGTTTAAAATCATATTCATTATTTTCGTAATACATGCTTACTAATTTTAAGGTTATCTCATCAATTGTTATTTTTTGGTTTTGATATAGATTAAGGAATGTTTGCTTATAAATATCTGGAGATCCCAGGTTATATATACAAGATACGCTAGCAACTATTATACAATAGGGATTAGATACAACAGCTTGTATAGCCCTATGTCTAAGTTTATCGATAACTTCATTTATAACAGCTTCTTTTTCAATATATAAGTCTTGTTGAGGTATATAAGCTTCTGGTCTATAAAAGTCATAGTAACTAATGAAATATTCCACCTGATTATTAGGGAAAAAATTTTTAAACTCAGCAAACAGCTGAGCAGCTAGTACTTTATTATGAGAAATAACAATAGCTGGTTTTTGAAGTCCTTCTATAATTTTGGCCATAGCAAAAGTTTTTCCAGATCCCGTAACTCCAAGTAAAGTAGTAAATTTATTATTTTTCAAGATTTCAAGAACCTCTTGTACTGCCTCCGATTGAGCCTTAGTAGCCTCAAAAGATGAAACAATTTTAAACATATTATTTCTCTCTTAAAATTGAAAATATAAAAACAATCATTCCAATTGAAATCCAAATATCGGCAAAATTAAAAACAGGAAACACATAAATGGATATAAAATCAATAACTTTACCATGAATCAATCTGTCTATAAGATTACCTATTGCCCCAGAAAATATAAAAACAAACCAAGTTAAATGTAATTTTTTAAATATTCCATGACGATACTTGTAAATAAAATAAACTAAAAATAAGACTAAAATGAAAGAATTAACCAAAATATACTGATAATTTTCTAGCAACTTAATTCCAAAAGCACTGCCCTCATTATAAATTAAAGTTATTTCGAAGAATAAAAATTTAAATCTAAATCCTTCAAGAACTATTTTCTTAGTAGCTTGATCAATAAAAATTAAAACTAGAAAAACAATAAAAAACCAAAAAGTATTTTTATCCAAATTCATATGGATATAAAATTCAACAAATAAAGAATTAATCCTTAGATAGCTCAAAAAAAGGTTTTAAAATTGATATCTAAAAATATATTAAAGTCAAGGATTTATTTTTCTGAAGGAGGTAAATAATGAATCCTTTTAGAGCAAAGATAATATACTTTCCAGAATATCTAGATATTTCCCAAAGAAAAATAATCTTAGAAAAAAGTGATAATAATGCCAATCTAATAGAAGAAGAATATATTTGGACAGATCTATCAAGAATAGATCTAAACGCTTTAAGTGATAATCAGTATGCTGCTTTATTTTTAGGTGATGAAGCCTATGCAGGTAGTAAAAATTTTGTCAATCTTAACCAAAATGTTATTGAAATTTTTAACAAAAAATACCTAATGCCATCACATAACATAAAAGGAGCTTGGAATCTTATACTAAAAATAATAGAAAAATTTCCCAATTATAATCTAAACCTAGTACACTACAATCCAATAGAAAATTTTCACTTCGAAAAATTATTAAACTACTATAATCTAAACTATACTTTGAATTCAGATAACTCATCCCCAAGCTTAGAAAATCAAATATCTATTTTCTTTTTAAACTCTTTAGAATCATATCAATACACTTACTCACAAATAAAACAAAAAATAGAAAAAATAAGATCACAATCTAATCTTTTAATAGCAGATTTTTCTAATATATTTTCATTTTTAACTCAGAATGGATTATCAACTCAAGAAATCAAATTGAAAATTAAAGAACTTTCCTCTTTGATTGACATAATAGTTATTGATTGTACATTTGATCTAATGTCAAATAATGGAGCTATAATAATAACGGATAATTTCAAGTACTATGAATATTTAGCAGAATGGGTAGTAGCTTTTGAAGGATTGCATACTTATGGTGGATTAAGTGGAAGAGATATGGAAGTAATAAATCAGGGCTTAAAAGAAGCCCAAAATACACAATTTTGGCAATATAAATACACCTCTACTAAATTCCTTTATAATTCAATTAGTAGTATAATAAAAGATAATAAAAACTTTAAAATAAGTCCCATTTTTAGTAACCACTACTTTTACTTATCAAGTAATAACAATGAAACCTTAAAATTAAATAATCTTCTATTTTTAATTGGTCAAGTTAGAGGATTATCATTTCATAATTACCTATTTTTGTACATTCCATCAAGAAAATATCAAAAAGAAAATTTAGAATTATTCATTAAATCTTTTGAATTATCAGTAGCTAAACAAGAATCAACAACTAATGAAGTATTTTTAGACGAAGTATTTTTAGACGAAGTATTCTTAGACGAAGTATTCTTAGACGAAGTATTCTTAGACGAAGTAT
>CALFWH010000021.1 GCA_937927985.1 uncultured bacterium
ATAAATTACAAATCACAAAAACCGCATAGCCTGGGAGCGGTATACAAAACTCAGGTTACACGAAAGGAGAAATTATGAAAGTATTCATTAATGGAAAATTATACCCTAAACAAGAAGCAAAAATATCCGTATGGGACCATGGATTCCTATACGGAGATGGAGTTTTTGAGGGAATTAGAGTATACAATAACTCCATTTTCAAACTAGACCAACACTTAAAAAGATTATACAATTCCGCTAAAGTTATAGAACTTGATATCCCATATTCCTATAATGAACTAAAAGAACATTTAATAAATACCGTAAAAATCAATCTTGAAGAACAAAAAATAGAAAATGCTTATATAAGATTAGTAGTTAGCAGAGGAGAAGGAGATTTAGGTTTGGATCCAAAAAAATGTAAAACTCCATCTGTAGTAATAATAGTAGACAAGATTCAACTTTATCCTAAAGAATACTACGAAAAAGGATTAAAATTAATAATTTCTTCCTTTAGAAGACCTCCTGCAGATGTACTTTCTCCAAGAATAAAATCACTAAATTACCTAAACAACATCTTAGCAAAGATAGAAGCAAATAATTCAAATGCCCAAGAAGCAGTTATGCTTAACCCTAATGGCTATATTACAGAATGTACAGCTGATAATATTTTTATTGTTAAGGATGAAGTTGTAAAAACTCCCCCTCCTTTTGTAGGTATACTTGAAGGTATAACAAGAGAAAGTGTATTAGAAATGTGTCAAGAACTAAATATTAAACATCAAGAAGTTATATTAGACATAAAGGATCTATTAACAGCTGATGAGGTATTTATAACTGGTACTGGAGCAGAGATAGCCCCAGTAACACAAATAAACAACCAAACCTTTCCAATTGGAAATATAACCAGAAAAATAACGAATTATTTTCCCCAATTTGTTAAGAAACACTCCACAAGCGTATTTGCAAAGGTTTAAAACCAATTATTAATTAATATCCAAATTATTAATTAATATCCAAATTGAATTCCAGCTTTCCTATTAAAAAGCATAAAAAATATAAAAAAAGTATAAAATAGTAATAAGAGAAGAACAAAAGAATAGTAAAAAAATAACTAAAGATTTACTTAGCAGGATGTATACTTTCAACTAGTTTTTTAAATATATCAAAATTTTCTACTGCTAAAAGTTGAAGATTTTTTCTATCTATGATGATGTTATTTTTCTTTAAAAGATTGATGAATTTACTATAAGATAGATTAAACATTCTGCAAGCTGCATTTATTCTTTCAATCCATAACTGCCTAAAATTTCTCTTTTTTTGTCTTCTATCCCTGTGGGCATATTTTCCTGCGTGTAAAAGTGCTTCATTAGCTGTTTTAAACCTTCTACTTCTTGCTCCTCTATAACCTCTTGCTAATTTAAGTATTTTCTTATGTGCTTTCTTTTTTATTACCCCTCTTTTTATTCTCATAAAATTTTCTCCTTTTCTGTATTTTATTATGTTAGTATTTATACTTTACTTAGATTTTGTATTGCTTGCAAGGTTTTATTGTAGAATTTCATAATTCTTGATTTTCTTCGTGAAGCTTCATTTTTATGAAAGACTCCTTTTGAATGAGCTTTATCTATCTCTTTACATACTTCCTTTAACATTTGTTCTACTTTATCCCTATTTTCTTGTGAGAAATTATTCTTTAAATTAATGATAGATTTTCTTAGGTTTTTGATCAAGACTTTTACTTTTTTTGTTATTTGCTTATTTCTTAAAGTTTTTTGTTCTACTTTTCTTAATATTTTTCTTTTTTTAAGTTTTCTCTTTTGTTTTTTACTTGTTTGTTCAGACATATTTAAAATCCTCCATTTAGATTTTTTTATATTGATTTTCAAAATACAATTCTATTTAATTTATGTTTTTCCTTTAATTTATTAAGAATTTTAAGATTTAGAGGTTACTATTTCTACTATGTGTTTTAAGGTTAGGGATTTAGGTCTTTCAATTGGGAATCCTACAGCTCTTGCCCAAATTAATTGAGCAGTTATTCCCATTATTCTGGAGACCCCAAACATTACAGTATAAAAATCTTGTTCTTTTAAATTATAATAATGTAAAACACTTCCTGAATAACCATCAACATTTGGATAAGGATCCTTAACTTTACCAGTAGACTTCAATATTTCTGGTACTACTTCATATAGTAATTTAACAATCTTTATAACATCAGAATCAATATTTTTGGATTTTACAAATTCATCAAAAGCTATATATCTGGGATCGGTTACTCTCAAAACTGCGTGCCCAAAACCTGGTATTACTCTACCAAATGATAAGTAATTTTTAATATAATCTTCTAATTTTTCCTTCGTAGGTACTCCATTAAAATATTTTATTATATCCAAGATGAATTTAAGTGATTCACTGCTTGCATTACCATGTAATGGCCCTGCTAAACCACACATTGCCCCTGCAACTGAATAGTATACATCGGATAAAGCAGAAGATATATTAAATGCAGTATGTGCACTAACATTACCTCCCTCATGATCACTATGTAATATCAAATATAATTTTATTAAATCCGCAAAATCTTTGTCTAAAACAAAATCATCATTAACATTAAGCATATAAGCAAAATTGGATCCGTAATCTAAATCTTCATTTGATTTAACAAAAACATCATCTCTATAAGTCCTTCTGTAAATATAAGCTGCAATTATAGGAGAACGAGCAATTAAATTAAGAGAATCTTCTAACATTGGTTTCCAATAATCTTTTTTACTCATACTTGAATAATTTTTATAAAATAAAGATTCTCTTTGCATAGCAAGAATAGCCATTGCAAATTGTGTCATAGGGTGAGTATTTGCAGGAACATTCCTTAAAACTTCTATAACATATTTAGGCAACCTTTCTCTTATCTTTATATAACTTTCTAATTCCTCAATATCTTCCTTAGATGGAATCTGACCTGTTAATAACAAATACCAGATACCTAAAACATAAGGAAAATCGTTTATTTTGGGTAGTAATTTTAAAACTTCTTGTATTGAATAACCCCTAAACTTTATTCCTTCATAAGGATGTACAAATGAAGTTTCACACACAAGAGAAGGAATATCCCTCATTCCTGATAAAACTTGTGATACCTTTACCACAGAAATAGTTTCATCTCCATAATTAGATAATATTTCCTTATACTGGATTCTCCACTGATTAACTATATCTT
>CALFWH010000022.1 GCA_937927985.1 uncultured bacterium
CATAGATATCCTTTCTTATTTGTAGATAAGATTATACAGATAAAAGAAGATGAAATAATTGCTCAAAAGAATGTAAGTTTTAACGAATGGTTTTTTGAGGGTCATTTTCCAGGTAATCCTATTCTTCCAGGGGTTATAATAATTGAAGCTATTGCACAAGCTGCAGGAGTACTTTTTTTGCATTCTTTCCCAGAGAAGGAAAATTACTTAACTTTATTATTGGGAATAGAAAATTTTAAATTTAAAAAAATTGTCCAACCAGGTGACATTTTAACTATAATAGTAAAAAAGACAAAGGTAAAAAAAATTGGACAAGATTATTTTCCATTTGCTTATGCCAAAGTACTTCTGGGGGAAGATTTAGTAGCAGAAGGTAATATTAACTTTGCTTTGAAAAAGAAAAACTAAAACAAAGATTAATATGCTTAAAGCAGGAGTTATAGGTACAGGGTACATAGGCTTTCATCATGCAAGAATATATTTTTCTTTAAACAACATAGTCAAATTACAAGGAATTTTCGATATAGATCAAAACAAAGCAGAAACAATTGCAGAAAGCCTATCTACTAGAAAATATTCCTCAATGCAAGATTTAATCAACGATTGTGACATAATCTCTATAGCTGCTCCTACAGATAAACACTATGAAATAGCTATCGAATGTATCAAAAAAGGCAAACATTTACTTATTGAAAAACCAATTACCGATAATATAGATCGAGCTTATGAAATAAAGCACTATTCCGAAAAATACGGCACAAAAATAATGGTGGGCTTTACCGAAAGATTTAATCCTGCAATAAAACAATTATCAAATTATCTAAATAATCCTACTTTTATAGAAAGTAGAAGAATGGGACCTCTACCTAATAGAAAACCGTCCACTGGAGTAATCCTCGATCTTATGATCCATGACATCGATATAATCGTAAACTCAATTATGAAAAATGTAAAAATCAAGACTATAAATTCAGTAGGTAATAGTGTGTACGATTTTACTAATAACGAAGATATAGCAGTAGGAACAATAGTTTTTGAAAATGGAAGTATTGCTGTTATGACAGCAAGTAGATGCCATCCATCTAAAGAAAGAAAAATGAGAATAGTACAAAAAGATAACTCAATCAATGTAGATCTCATTTTACAACACATGGAAATTCATTATGTACCATCAAATATATACAAAAATACTAACGTCGAGTCTTTTGAAGTCAAAATAGAAATACCTAATATCATTAGAACCGAACCCCTAAGACAGGAAATAATTGAGTTTATTAAAAGTATAATAGAAAATAAAGAGCCCCCAGTAAATGTAGATAACGCAATAAAATCACTAGAAATAGCTTTCCAATTACTTAAAAATATCGAAATAATTAAAACTTAATTTAACTAAAATTAAATGAGTTATTATATAGATTCTTCGTCCATAGTTGATGAACAAGCAATAATAGAAGATGGAGTTTATATAGGACCATACTGTCATATCAAAAAAAACGTAAGAATAATGAGAAATTCTTATCTTACCCACTGCATAGTAGAAGAAAATACAATCATATACCCTTCTGTAGTTATAGGTACTGAACCTCAAGATAAAAGCTTTAAGAATGAATTGAGCTTTGTAAAAATAGGAAAAAATAATATAATTAGAGAATTAACATGTATTCATAGAGCAGTAGGAGAAAATCAGTACACCACTATTGGAGATAATAACTTCATTATGTCTCAAGTACATATAGGTCATAATTGCACAATAGGAAATAACACAGTTATTTCAAGTTTAGCTGGCCTTGCAGGATATACGTTTATAGACGATTTTGTCATCCTTGGTGGAATGACAGGAATACATCAAAAAGTTAGAATAGGTAAGTACACCATCATTGGAGGATTAACCAAAATTTATCAAGATATACCACCTTTTATGATGGTTGATGGCAATCCACCAAAAGTAATTGGAATAAATCACATAGGAATGAAAAGAAATAATTTTTCACCAAAACAAATAGATCTGGCAAAAAAAATATACAAAATAATCTACAAACAAAAATTATCCATTAAGAGTATAATAGAAAAACTAGAAGAATTAAAAAATACACTTACTGATTCTGCTTTACAAGAAATTACCAAAATATTCCTACAGTTCCTTAAATCCGAAACACTTAGGGGAATAAATATAAGGTAATAATAAAATGTCAGGATCTATCTTTAAGATCGGGGAAAAATTTTCGGAGCAAGGTGGTAAAGTAATTAAAATTTTCTTAGTTTTTAAGAAACTATATACCCATCATCTGGGCAATCAGGACAGTCCTTAGCAATAAAACCAGCATTTAATATCCCTAAAAGGGCTAACGTACCTAATAAAACCATTATTTTTCTAATCTTTAACCCTCCTGGTTTATATTTTTTACCACCTTGCTCCTCTTATTTTTACAGATTATTTATTATATTCACAATTGAACCATCTTTGCTTTTTTGGACATTTATAACGTAATTAAATCTATCTTTTATCTCTTCTACATGAGTGATTATTCCTAATACACTGTTAGAGTTATTATTAAAGTAGTTTTCTAAATAGTCCATTATGTCATTTAGTGTATTTTGATCTAATGTTCCAAATCCTTCATCTATAAATAAACTTTTGGTTTTAAATTTTGATATACTCATAAATTCGCTTATAGCCATTGCTATTGATAAGGATAATAAAAATTTTTCCCCTCCTGATAAGCTTTTTACATTTCTTCTTAATTCTTCTCCTCCTGATAAGCTTTTTGCATTTCTTAGTGAATACCAATTATCTACTACTTCTATTTCTTCTTTATTTGCTAAAAATTCTATTTCGTATCTACCTTCTGTTATTTCATAAAGTATTTTATTTGCTTTTTGTTTGATTAGGTTAAATAGAGTATCAAAGACGAAAGCTAAGAAATCTGTTTTATTTCCTTTTCGAGTTTCAAAATCGTCCTTTAGAATTGAGATTATTTCTAACTCTTTTGATATGGATTCTAATTCTTGTTGAAGGGATTGATTTTTATCTTGCATTTCTTGAATTTTATCTTCTAAGTTTTTTATATCGTTTAGAATTTCTTCTTCTTCTTCTAATTGTTTTTTTTCCTCTTCTAGATGTGACTTATAATCTTTAGAATAATTTTTCAATTCTACTAAAGTTTTTATTATTTTTTGTATGGTAGTATTTATACTGTCGGAATATTGAAGAGTATTGAAAGAGGTATTTTTAATGAATTCATTCTCCTCAAATTCAGTTTTTAATTTTTTTAGTTCTTCAAGTTTTTCTTTTATTTCTTTTACTTCTTCTAATTTGTTTATTTGGATATTATCTATGTTTTTTATTATTGTTTTTAATTGTATTATTTCTTTGTTTACTTGGTTGAATTTTTCTTGCTGATCATTTATGTTTTCTATAATTTCTTTTAATTCTTCTTTGGATTGTTTTAGTTGTTTATGCAGTTCAAAAAAATCGTCAGAGAATATTTTGTTTCTTATTTTTAAATAATCGTTTGAAGAAAGGATTTTATTTAGTTTTTCTGATAATATGATTGTAAGTTTGTTATCAAAATATTTATTTATGGATTCTAGGGAGCTTAAATTTTGGAGTTTTGAGCGGTATTCTAGATAATAATTTGAGTAATATTTTAGATAATCGTTTATTAATAAAAGAGTTTTTTCTAATTCTTGTTTAGAGCTTAATATATCTTTTAGTTCATTTAAAAAACCTTCTTGTGGTTGAGTTTGAAAGATTTCGT
>CALFWH010000023.1 GCA_937927985.1 uncultured bacterium
CATATTGGGTGCAAATTCGTTAAGATCGGTGATAGAATGGGCTCCTGTCTTTGCCGCAAGATGAACTACATATTCAGGCTTAAAATCAAGAATAAGCTGTTCTAACTTATCATAGTCCATAATATCACAATTCTTCCAATAAAGATTATGCTCTTCTTTAAAAGGCTTTTTTATGTCGATATTGATCACTTCACAGCCCTTGATAATGCATAATCTACGTAATTTGTTCCGATAAAACCGGAACCGCCGGTGATGAGAAGCTTCATGGGGACTCCTGATTATATTATTTCACTTGCATATTTTCTAATATATTTACAATAAATTCCCTGAAACATTCTTTGTTATAGTTCATAGAATATTGCTCCGGTAAAAGGTTTTTTTCGCTATTGTTGAAATTTATTTTTCCTAAAATAACTCCACTAATAATACTTACAAATTCATCTAAATCTTTAAATAGTTTTCCATTCTTACCTTCTATTACCAACTCTCTATGACCATCTATATCACTCAAAATACATGGTTTACCTAGGAATAACGCTTCCATAACAGATCTGGATATCCCTTCAGCAATACTTGCAGATATATAAAAATCACATCGGTCAATGTATGGTATTGGATTATCTTTGTGACCTAGTAAAATGATATTTTCTTTTAAATTTTTGTAATTTATAAGACTTTTAATATGATCTTTTTCCTCTCCATCACCTAATATATAAAATCTGAAATTTAAACCTGCATCCCTTATTTTTTCGAATCCCTTTATTAAAAATTCAATTCTTTTTCTTTTTATAATTCTTGAACATGTAATAAACTTAGCTATCTTTTCTTCTTTGATATCAAATATTATCTCAGTTTTTTTCTTTATAATTTCCAACTCATCTATAAAATTATTTACAACTTTTATTTGATTTATTTTTATACCTTTTTTAATTAAATATTCTTTCATGCTATTAGATAACACAATAACATAATCCATATTTCTTAAAGCATGGAAATGGACTAAACCTACAGCTTTAGAAATAAAATAATTGTAATCATATAAATATTGGCGATCAATAAAATCTCTAGTAAATGATATTCTTAATGAACTTGATTTTTTTAGAATATTACTTGTTAAATCTGGACGCAACATTGAACTAAAGAAAATTGTTTTCTTCGTGAGTATTTTTTGTAATTTTTTTTTTGCTTTTAAAATATTTTTAAATCCATTACAATCAAGTATTAAGTACTCCATGTTGTGTCTTTTAATTTTTTCAACTACATCAATTGAAAAATCTTTATCCATTCCTACTATCATACAAGGCAATATATCATTAATGCTCATAGCCAAATTAATAATTCCATTTATAGGGCTAAAACTTCTTAATGATGGCAACAAAAAGATAGCTTTATCTTTTTTTACCATTTAATCTACCTCCTGAATATGTCTAAATAATATATAGTTATAGTTATATAATGTAATATTATAATATAATTTCTATGAGTTGGTTTATCAACTAAAATATCTTTTTTGTTTTTTTATTCAAAAAGTATATTAGAGTATTCATTAATCACATATTGTTTTTCTAGATTATAATATAATACGAAAAATGTTAGTAGCGATATAAAAACAATAGTAAAATATCTTAAATACTTATCTTTGATTGTATATATAAAAAATGGTATAAGCAGTATATCAAACTGGAGAAAAAAAGAAGCTGTCCTCCCAGAAAATATTCCAAAATCAATTAGTCCAAATCTTAGAAACACACCAAAAATATAAAAAATTAAAATAACTCCATAATCTTTTACTACTAAACTTGTCTTTTTATAAAACATAATACTAAATATTGTTATTATCAATATTTGTAAATTCTTTATACTTATTAATTCCAAACTTTCGATATAATCAGAATTTAAATAGTCGTATGCTTTCTTACTGATATAATCAAAAGGTACATTTGATAATAAAGTAATCGTATAATTTGACAAAAAATATAAAATAGGAATTGATAGAATTAAAAAATAAATTATCCTATTAGATTTATTTTTAAAAAAATTAATGAGCAACAGAGGAATAATAGACAAAGATGAAACAATATGAAAAGAAATTGATAATAAAAAGGTAAAAAATAATTTAATTTTCTGATTTTTAGTTAAAAAATATAATAACAGGAATAATAGTGAACTTGCAACAGCATTCCTGATTTGTGTTAAATCCTTATAAAGATAATAATGAGTATAATACATTAATAATGATAGAGCTGGATATGGTGATAATTTATAAATCGAATAACCTAAGCTTAATATTGATATACTAGATACAATAATAAAAAGAAATTGTTCTTCCTTAAAAATCACATATATAATGTAACTTAAAAATGAATACCCTTTTTCAAAATTATCACCCACCAACCCCAATTTAAAAAATTCCACATAGCTTAAATCATCAAGTCCTACACCTATAGTTTTAAAACCACTCAAAACAATTAAGATAAAACATGTATAGATGAAAGTAATATATTTAATATTAAAAGAAGATTTAACACTGTTTATCAGTGTCATAATAAAAATTAAGAACCAGCTATAATATAAAACTAACACTTCAAAATATCCTCGTATTCTTTCAATATTTTTTCAAAGGAAAACTTTTTAACAGAAAGTTTAACTTTATTAATATCCCATTGAAAATTTAAAGCATTTAACAGCTTTTCTTTAAAGTCATTTTTATCTAAGTATTTTACTTTAAATCCATTTAAACCATCTACAATAAGTTCATCTATACCACCGAGTTTTTCAAAAGCAACAACTGGCGTTCCTGTAGATATTGATTCAAATAAAACATTAGGGAACCCCTCATAAAATGAAGTGAGTACAGTAACCTTAGCATTTGCATAATAATCATAAACATTTTTATTAAAATCAAATATTTTTACATATTCATCTAAATTATATTTTCTAATATAACTTAGTATTGTACCTAATTCAGTACCTTTATCTACTAAATAAAGATAAGAATTAATCTCTTTTCCTGCAATAAGTTCTTTATAAGATTCCAGTAAAAATAATAGATTTTTTTGCTTTGAAAAACGATCAATATAAAGTATATAATTGGATCCTTTTTTTTCAGCAGTATCAGAATTTAAAATCTTTTCAATAATAAAACTTGGATTATTAATTATAACTACCTTACTCTTTAACATGTGGTTATAATTTTTAATTAAATCTTCCTTCATTAATTTCGATTGAGCTATAATTATATCTGATTGCAAAAAATATTTTGTTAAAAAAAGCTTATTTATTATTTTCCAGCAAAATTTAGCATTTTCATTATATTTACTTAATATAGACATGCTTCTAGATACTAAAAAGCAAGCTAAACCAAACATTTTACGATATATACTTATAATTCCTGAAATTTCTAAAGAGAAAGAGAGTATTTTTGTAAATTTATAAATTTTAATAAATTTATAAATTTTAAAAAAAGAAAATAAAAGATGTGTATTTAAGAATATATATTTGGTTTTATCATCAAGCAAATATTCATAATCTCGATTTTTGCCAGAAATAATAAGAAGAGTAACATCCCATCCACTATCAGATAAACCTTTGGCTATATTAACACCCACCTTTTCAGCACCACCACCAGAAAGAGAAGGTAAAATTATTAGTAACCTGTTTCTATCAGCATTTTCATTTGAAAATCTCATCTAATCCACCTTTCGTACCACATCATAAATGTCAAAATCAACCAAATCTTATTTGCATTAAAACTACTATTTTCTAACCATTGCTTTTTAATTCTTTCTACTTCTGTTACATTTAAGATTTTTGTTTTAGCAACCTTTTCACTA
>CALFWH010000024.1 GCA_937927985.1 uncultured bacterium
TTTTAAGAATTCCAAATCAATTACTTTATTTAAGTTTTTGATTAATAATTCAAAAATTTTTGATTCTTTATAGTTTAGGATTTCTATTTGGTGGTAGAAGTTATTTTTGTAAAGCAATATAGAGCCTGTAAGTTTATCAAAATAGTAGTCGGAGAATATGTGGATGTATTCTTTACTTTCTTTGGATATTCTTTTTATCCAGTTTTTAATTTTTGCGATTAATTCGTTAATATTGAATGGTTTAGTTATGTAGTCTTCTGCTCCTAATTCCAAGGCTATTAATTTTTCTATATCACTATCTATGGAGGTTAAGAAAATAACTATTCCTTCGGGATATAATTCTCTGTATTCTTTGTACAGGTCTGTGCCTCTTCCATCAGGTAGATTTATATCTAAGATTACTAAGGATGGTTTATGTTTATAGATTATATTTTTGGAATCTTTAATATTGGAGGCTAGGAAAATTTCTACGTTTTTGATACTTTTTTTTATTGAGTTATTTATACTTTGTGCTATTTCTGATTCATCCTCAACTATTAATATTTTGACCATAACCTTTATTTTTTATCATTGTCATTACGTAATCTTGAAATTCGTAAATATTAGTAAAATATTGTATTTTTGCTAATGAGTTTTTATTGATGAAATTAAAAACTATATCATCTATTTTTTCAGTAGGTAAAATACTAGCAAAATACTGGACGAATTTTCTCATATTTATAAAAGAAGAAAATGTAGAATCTTTACCTAGAAAATCCTTATAATTAAAAGTAGTTAAGTCTACTCTAAAATAAATTAATTCGTTTTTAAAAACTATGATATCAAAGATTATTTCTTCTTTGATACTAAATTCTTTTTGCTTTGCTTCGTCATATACTCCTAGAGACACCATTTTTTTGAAAATTTTTGATATTTTGGGGCTATTTTCTTTGAATTCTTCTACATTTTTTATATATCCTAGGCAAACATAAACTATGTCTTGAATATCAAAAACCATTTCTTTTTGGATAAATTCATTTAGATTATCTTGAGTTTCGAAAAATGATATTATTATGTAAAGTTTGTTTTCTTTGTGATATAGATTTTTAACTCTGTAGGGTATATAACTCATTTAACTTTTTTATTTAATTTTTATGTTTATATGGTTAAGGTGAAGTAGAAGGTAGTTCCTTTGCCTAGTTGGCTTTTAGCCCAGATTTTACCTCCATGTAGTTCTATTATTTTTTTAGTTATATATAGTCCTAGTCCTTTACCTGACACTCTTTTTTTTGTAGCTTCTTTGATTCTGTAGTATTTTTCAAAAATTTTATCTATTTCTTCTTGAGGAATTCCCATTCCTTGATCTTGTACAGAGATTAAGGCGTACTGATTTTTTTGTTCGCTACTAATTTCTACGGTTATTGTTATTTTTCCACCGGTAGGAGAATATTTTACAGCGTTAGATAATAAATTATGTAGTACTTGTTCTACTTTATCTTTATCAGCAAAAACTATTAAATTGTCTAAGTGGGTTTTTATTTCAAATTGAAAATTGACGTAACTAACTCTAAATATTTCTATGACTTTGTTTATTATTTTTAGGATATCAAATTTTATGGGGTTTATTTTTAGGACGTTGCCTTCTAATTTTCTAAAATCCATTAGGTTATTTAACATTCTATTGATTCTATCTATTTCTGAGTTAATTACTCTTAGGTATGAGTCTCTTTGATCTGGGGTTATTTTATCTGGGTATTTTAGTAAAGCAGATAGATATCCTTTCATTGTGGTTAAGGGAGTTTTTATGTCATGGGATATAGTTGCTACAAAATCATCTTTTTCTTTCTCTATATTTTTTTGCTCCGTTACATCCTTTAAAACAATCAAATAATCCAGATTATAATCACTTTCGAATAAGAAAGGTAAAGTGGTTAATGGATATTTTAGAATAGAAATTGTGTAGTTAATTATTTTGTTTTTATTTTCTAGTTCTATTTCACTTTCTCCAGATATACTTTCTATGTTATTTTCTATATACTTTTTCATTAATTCTTCAGGGGAGGTTAAAATTTGTATCAATTCTCCCATTTTGTCAGATAGTAAATCATTTATATTGTATTTTCTTCTAATGATTTCATATTCACGATGATTTATCTCTAAGATTTTTAGAGCACTTTTATTTATAAAATTTATTTTCTTTTCTAAATCCATAACAATTATTCCATCTTGCATTACTTCAAAAACTTCAAACAAAATCTTTTTATCTCTTATATTTGTGTAGTACAAAAAGATGTTGTTATAAATAAAGGATAGTATTTTCTGAATAAGAGTGAATATTTGTACATCGAATTGTGTATATTCGGGTTTATCTGATAAAGCTATTAAGAAAAAATTAGAATATTCGTAATTTAAATCAGAATAAGTTACATTTGAAAATGGTATAAAGAACATCAATTCATGACCATCTCTTAAAAAATATTCCACGAATTGGTATTTATATTCATAATCTTTACCTTTTTCAAAGATCATTATTTTCTCAAAAGAATAGAGTAATTCGCGAGGTATTTTGATAGAATTGACAAAATCGCTTTCTTTACTGCTACAGTACTGAAGATTAAATTCTACTAGATTACTTAAGAAAAATTCCTTCCTTTCTTTATAGACTAAGATATTTTTAAATCCCAGTTTATGAAATATAACCTGTATGTAATTGAAAATTTCATTAAAAGTTAGATTATCTTGAAAGTATAGGTTTTCTAAAAATTCTTGAAATAGGGCATATATATATCTTATTTTTTCTAGTATTTCTTGATTTTTTATTACTCTTAGTCGTCGTGATAATTCTTTTGAGAGGAATTCTAAAAAATCAATTTCAATTGGATTCAATTCTATTTTAGTATTGAAAAATAGCAGTATACTTCCAATTACATCGTCATATAATTTAATTGGGACATTTATAATGGATTTAAAGTTAGCGGAGTACTTTATGGCACCTTCAAAAAATTTTTTTATGAATTTTTCGTATAGTGGTTCTTCTTTGTGGATTACTCTAAAATAAGAAAGAAATTCTGATAATTCCCTAGATTCGTAATTTTTTTCTATTTCTCTCAATTTATTAAATACGTTTCTTTCAAAGTAAGTGGGAATATTCCAGAGAATAACATTAACAAATTTAGAGGCTACTTTATTAAAGAAAAGGATAACTATTGAATTAATTTTGTAGCTAATTGCTTCATCAACAATTTGCGAAAAATCTTCTATTTTTTTCTCCAAACTATTAATACTTACTAGTGAATTAATATATTTGAATAACTTTTCTTTTATTAAGGTGTAGTTGATTTTGTTTTCTAGTTCCGATATTTTATTATGATAGATAGTAATTTCTTCTTCAAGTTTTTTAGTTTTGCTATACAGATTTTTTATTTCTTCTCTTTTGTCTTTTAAGTCTTCTCTATAGGAGTCGATTAAGTAATTAATAACTGATACGAATTCTAAAAAGCTTTTTATTATTTGGACTTCTTTAGGTATATTTTTTATGTTTTTGTGATTAATAAAGATTATGTCAAAAGCTATTGATTGATTTTTAGATTTTATGATAAAAGAGAAAGTACCATTAAAGTTAGTGTTTGGGAATTTGTTTTTTAAAAACTTTGTGTATTCAAATATTAGGTTACTGTAATTTTGGTATTTAGGATTAATTTTTATGAATTCAAAATTACTTTTTGATTTAAGTGAGTAAGCGTAAACAGCTGCATTATCTAACAAATCAAATAGACTGTCGGATATTTTAGCTATGGAATTGTCAAGAGTAAATTTTTCTGTACCAATTAAATCTTTTACTATTTCAAAAATTTTGTCGTATACAATAACGGAATCTATTTTATTGATTGAATAATAGATTAGAATAAACTTATAAAATAGGTTGATAAAAATTTCGTTCCAGGATTGATCATTTTCATGGGTTAGGTCAGAGAAAGAAAATACTGCACAAGCTTTTCTGGGTTTACTTTCAATTTTACTACATATAAATCCTCTATTTTTTGAAAATTTGCAAATCCCAGATTCAATATATTTGTCTTTTTTCAAAGCTGGGCAGATACTTTTTAATATATTCCAGTTATTTATCTGACAAGGTAAATTATTATATCCATATTCATCATCAAAAACTACTGATAAATTTACATCTATAGACAAACTTGACAAAAAACCCAAAAACTGATCTATAAGTAGCTCTTTTTTCTGAGTACCTATTTTTTCTATCAACCATTTAGAAATTTCTTTAGAAAATTCATTTTTATCAAAAGTTGAGAATTTACTACTTAATGCAAAGGATATATTCTCGGTAAAGAGTTGTAATTCATTAAGATCTTTTATATCGAATTTTTTATCTCTTATTACTGTTAGAGTTCCCATGGAAAGACCTTTATTTTTTACAGGTAAAACTAATATTGAGTAGTTTTTATTTGATAGGTTAGAGTTTATGGTTCTAGGATCTTTAGATGTATCCATTACTACAACTGGGATATTTTCTTCATAGGATATTCTTTCCAGTTTATCTACTAATGATCTATGGAAATTGGAGCAATCTTTATCTGTACCTATGTGTTTAACACAGAAAGAGGATGATTCATCAAATTCCATATAGTAAACTTCTTTAGCTTCAAATTTATTCTGAATCTGTAGCAATATTTGGGTAAGTAATTCTAGCTTAGTAGTTTTTTTATTAATTTGTAGATTTTGAAATATACTCATTGATTGTTATACATCTAATTGAGTAAAAGATACGGAGAGAGCGTTTTGTAGGATGATTTTTTTTCTTTCTTCTACATCTGTGCCCATTAGGATGTTTATTATATTTTCTGCTTTTTCTATATCATGTAGTGAGATTTTTTTTAGGATTCTGGTTTTAGGATTCATTATGGTTTCCCATAGTTGCTCAGGATTCATTTCACCTAATCCTTTGAATCTTTGTACTTTATAATTTTTTAGATCTTTTATTATTTTGTTTAATTCTTTTTCGGTATATACGTAGATATATTTGTTGTTGGTTATGACTTTATATAGGGGGCTATGTGCTAGGCATAAGTAGCCATGAAGGATTAATGGTTTCATAAACCTGTAGAAGAAGGTTAGTAGTAGGGTTCTTATGTGGTAGCCATCTATATCTGCGTCTGTTGCTATGATTATTTTGGAGTATCTTATTTTAGATAGGTCGACTTTCTTGTCTTCGTAATCTATTCCACATCCTAGGGCTGCTATGATTGATCTTATTTCGTTGTTTTGAAGTATTTTTTCTATGTTGGATTTTTCTACGTTAATTATTTTACCTTTTAGGGGTAAGACTGCTTGGGTATTTCTATCTCTTGCACTTTTTGCTGATCCACCTGCACTATCACCTTCTACAATGTAAATCTCTCTCTTTTCAACATCTTTTGATATACAATCTGCTAACTTACCAGCTACGGTGTATAGTATATCTGTTTTGGATTTAGCTATTACTATTTGTTTAGCTCTTTTTGCTGCTATTCTGGCTTTATAGAAAATTAACGCTCTTTGTAAGATTGTATCTATTATATCAGAATTTGAATCAAAAATTCTTTTTATTTCACTTAAGACTGTATTTTCTACAGCTATTCTTACATCGGGGCTAACTAATCTTGATTTAGTTTGTCCTTCGAATTGTGGATTAGGGGTTTTGATAGATACAACATAAACCATTGATTGTCTTATATCTTCGCCTGTTAGATTAATGTCCTTTTCTTTTATTTTTTCGGATGCAAAATTGTTTACCAGTTTAGTGAAGGAATTTCTGAAAGCTGTTAGGTGTACTCCTCCATCTACGGTGTTGATATTATTGGCAAATGATCGGGATATTTCGGTATCTGAATTAGTATGGATAAAAGCTATTTCTACTATATTTTCTCCATAAACATTTTTAACATACTGTATATCGTATAGTTTTTCAAGGGAATTTCTGTTTAGTAGATTTTGTACAAAATCAATTATTCCTTGGGGGAAGTGAAATATTTTGGATGTTTGTCTATTTTCGTCTATGAATTCAATTTGGATGAAAGGGTTAAGGTAAGCTAATTCGGTTAATCTTTCTTCTATTTCTTCGGGATCAAAGTTTATATTTTTGAATATGGAGTTATCGGGTTTAAATTTTATGATGGTGGCTGTTTTGTTGGTTTTTCCTTTTTTTGTTAGTGGGGTTATGGGTATTCCTCTTTGGTATTGTTGAGTCCAGATATATCCATCTCGGTGGACTTCAGCTATTAGGTACTCTGATAGGGCGTTGACTACTGATATACCTACTCCGTGTAATCCTCCAGATATTTTATATACTTTATTGGAGAATTTTGCTCCTGAGTGAAGTACTGTAAGTACTACTTCTAGTGCTGGTTTATTTTCCGAGGGTACTATATCTACTGGTATTCCTCTTCCGTTATCTTCTACTATACATTCATTATTTTTTGTAAGTTTTACTTTTATATAGTTGCAGTATCCTGCTACTGCTTCATCTATGCTATTGTCTACTACTTCGTATACTAGGTGGTGTAGTCCTTTTTTATCTGTGGAGCCTATATACATTGCTGGTCTTTGTCTTACAGCTTCTAATCCTTTTAGGACTTTTATATCTTTACCACCGTATTCGCTTACCTTTGTCATATATTATATTTATCCTTTTCCTGTTTAATTTTTATAAATTTTACAATAGTACCGATTACAAAGCCAGTTATTAGGCCTACAAATCCCCCTGTAACACTTAGTATAAATAAACTTCCTGGGAAAAAAGTAAAAAAATTCCCAATTATTAATCCTACCATAACTCCTAAAATCACAAAAAATACTACATAATTCATTACCAGTTTATCATACTTATACATATATAACTATTATTCTTCTTGAAATCAAAAACTCTTCTTTGTATTCATCTCTAGTTCTTTTATTTTTTCGTAAATTAGTTTAATGGTTTTGAATTGAAAATGGGGGTATTTTTTAGACCATCCCAAGTAATATTTAATTTCGGTTTTGGTTTTATTTATTATTAGGTCATTATAGAAAGAGGGGGGTCTATTATTTCTTAGTTTTTTTAGTAAATTAGGATTACTATAAATTTTTTCAAAAATCCAACTTGGGCAGTATCTGTAAAAATAGGCTATTAAGCTTGTTTTATAACCTTTGAAATTAAAAAAAGCAATATTGGAATTCTTCATAAAATCATAAATTTCACTAATTAGTGCTTTCTCTAGTTTAATAGCTTCTTTATTTTCAGTAAATACTTGCCAAGGTAATTGCCCATATGAAGAAGGTACAACATTCGAAATCAGATTTAGTATTAATTTTGAAAATCTTACACTTAAATGATTCCCACTAAAACCAAAATCCAAATACCTATTACCTAAATGCAAAGTAAATGAATAATCCAAAGTAAATGAATTAGTAAAATCTTTTTGATTTATTTTTGTTAATATACCTTGAGATTTATTAGGATTGTATACTAAAAGTTCATTATTTACAAATTGTAAGCCAGTGGTAAGAGTTAAGTAAAATATGTTAATATTGTTAGAGTTTTTTGTTTTTAGAAAGTTTATCACTTCTTCTTCAAGTCCTATTCCATTTTGAGTAAGTATTAAGTTTTCAATATGAGAATTGGTTATGATTTCTTGTAAATAGTTTGTAGCTTGATAAGCTTTACAACAGAGAAAAAGATAATCTATTTTATTTGGTAAGAGGTCAGTGTTTAGTTTTTCTATTTTATGGGTTAATGGTTTTTTGGATAAAAAGGTTATTTGGTAAGGATCTAGTTGTTTTCTTTTTGAGAAAACAAGTGGGTTAAGTTTATTTTGTGATAGAATAAAATATATGAAAGAGCCTATAGCACCAAAGCCTGCTATTACTATTGACATTTCGATAAATAAAAACTATTTATTCCATAAATAAAAACTATATAGGAGGTTGAAGAATGTATTCTTCTAATTGCCTGAGTTGATTTCTATTGCCTATACATACCAATATATCTTGGTGGTTTATTTTAAAATTTAGGGGATCAGGGTTAATGTTTACTTGATTATCTCTAATTATTGCTATAACTGATACTCCACTTTTTCTTCTTATATCCAATTCGGATAATGTTTTACCTATAAAATAGCTATTTTCTGGGATTTTTATCCATTCGAATATTAATTGTTTTTGGATATAATCTATTTTGTCTTTGGGTACGGTTTTGTATATTGCTTCGGTTAGGATTAATCCTAAGTTTTTAGCTTCGTTATAGTTTAATGTAACTTCAAAAACAACTTGATCGTCTTTTATGAAGTAAATATCTTTCTTACCGCTATCATGTACTATTATGTTTATTTCAAAATCAATGGTTTTTATTATATATTTTTTACCTACCGTAGGTAGGTCTATTTCTTCAAAGAAATCCATTATTAGGGGTTATTGAAGAATTTATTTATTAGTTCTTTGGGGGTTATTTGGCCTATATCTCCGATTCCTTTTTGTCTTACAGAGATAGTATTATTTTCTTGTTCTTTTTTTCCTATGATTATCATTAGGGGTATTTTTTGGGTTTCTGCTTTTCTTATTTTGTAGTTTAGTTTTTCTGCTCCGTCATCTAGTTCTACTCTTAAATTGTGTGATTTTAGGAAATTTAGTATCTGGTAGCTATATTCTAGGAATTTTTCTGAAATTGGTAGTATTACTGCTTGGGTGGGGGCTAACCAGAGTGGGAAATCTCCTTTATAGTGTTCTATTAGTATTCCGAAGAATCTTTCGAAGGATCCCAGTATAGCTCTGTGAATCATTACGGGGGTGTGTTTTTGGTTATCTGGTCCTATGTAGTGGATATTGAATTTTTGTGGTAGATTAAAATCAAGTTGTATGGTTGAGCATTGCCAGTTTCTTCCTAAAGCGTCGGTTATTTCTATATCTATTTTGGGGCCATAAAAAGCTCCTTCTCCTTCATTTATCTTATATTCTAAATTAGATTTTTCAAGGGCTTTTTTTAGTGATTCTTCTGCTAAATTCCATATTTCTATTTCTCCTACAAAATTCTCTGGTCTTGTGCTTAAGTAAACATTGTAATTTTCGAATCCAAACTTTGTTAGTATTTCCTTAGTTAGATTGATAAGATTAATTATTTCGTTTTCTATTTGTTCTGGTGTGCAGAATATGTGGGCATCATCTTGGGTAAATCCTCTAACTCTAAGCAATCCATGTAGTACTCCTGATTTTTCATATCTATATACTGTGCCATATTCTGCTATTCTCAATGGTAATTCTTTATAACTTCTAGTTTTGCTTTGGAATACTTTTATATGAAATGGGCAGTTCATGGGTTTTAGGATGAATTCTTGTTTTTCGTCGGTTTGCATAATGGGGAACATATACTGGTTGTATACATCTAGGTGGCCACTTATTTTCCATAGCTCAGAATTTGCTATATGGGGGGTTCTTACAAATACGTAATTATTTTCTTCTAGTTTTTTTCTTAGGAATTCTTCTATAATGAATCCTATTTTTTCTCCTTTTGGTAACCAGATAATAAGTCCTGAGCCTATGGTGGGGTCTATTTCAAAGAGTTCAAGTTGTTTTCCTAGGATTCTATGATCTCTTTTTTTAGCTTCTTCTCTTTTTTGGATAAAATCTTCTAGTTCTTCTTGGGTGAAGAAGGAGGTGCCATATATTCTTTGTAGCATTTTATTTTTTTCATTACCTTTCCAGTAGGCTCCACTTATTGATAGTAGTTTAAAATGTTTTATTTTACTGGTAGATATTAGGTGTGGTCCTCTGCATAGATCTATAAATTCTCCTTGTTGATAGATTGATACGATTTCTTCGGGGATATCTTCTTTTAGCATGATTACTTTATAAGGTTCGTCAAGTTCTTCGAATATTTTTATTGCTTCTTGTTTAGTTAATTCTTTGCGTTGGATTGGTAGGTTTTCTTGGGTTATTTTTTTCATTTCTTCTTCTATGATTGGTAAGTCTTGTTCGGAGATAGGGGTTTCAAAATCGATGTCGTAATAGAATCCTATATCTACTGGTGGGCCTATGGTTATTTTAGCTTTATTTTTGTATATTCTTTTAATAGCTTGAGCCATTAGGTGAGCTGTACTATGTCTTAGAATTTCTAGTGATCTATTATCTTTTTGGGTTAAAAGTTCTACTTCAGTAGTATCTTGTACTTTATAAGTAAGATCAACGGTTTTATCGTTTACTACTGCTGCTATAAAGTAATCAATATTGAGATTATTTTCCTTTATTGCTTCGATAATTGTGGTATTTTTTTTCACTATTATTCTCATATTGTGAGCTCCTTTACTTACTATAAAAATCAATTTACTTACTATAGAAAAAATTAAAAGCAAAAAAGAAAAACCCTCCTTGCTGGAGGGTTTATGTATCACTTATAGTTTGTTTTTAAATTTAGGCTAATCTTCCTGGGAATCCGAATGATCCACTTACTGTACTGAAGTTAAATCCCAAAGAAAATCCTCCTTGTTGGAATTGATTATTTTGTGATTGTTGTTGCATTAGTAGCATTAGGAGGATGATTATTAGGAGTAGTATCATTTGTTGGTTTACTCCTTGGGGTTGGCAGCAGTTAGCTCCTGGTAGTCCACCCATTCCTGGTAGTCCGCCTATTCCGGGTAATCCGCCCATTCCTGTTAGTCCACCTATTCCAGTAGGTAAGGAGAAAGGAGATACTGGATTTTGTCCAAACTGGTTTAGTGGATTAGATAATAAGCCACCTAGAATTCCGCCAAGTAATCCTCCTACTAGTCCACCTACTAAACCGCCTAATAATCCACCTGTTAATCCTCCTAATAATCCTTGCATTAATGGATTAGAAATATTAAGATTATCTTGTATACCAAAGCCGCTGCTTATCAATCCTGAGTTTACGGCAAAACCTCCACTTACAAATCCTGTACTTATTGAAAATCCTCCGCCTATTAAATTAAACCCTGTATACATATCTCATCCCTCCTTTTTAAAACCTTTAAAATTAATTTCATTCTTCAATGTTAATTATTAAAAGTGAATTCTTAGAAAGCAAGCATTTTTTTGTTAACTTTATTAAAAATTTTTAGAATTTGTAAAATTATTGAGTTTTTATTGAGTTTTATTGTGAATATTAGCTATTTTGTTTAAAGTGTCTTTGATGGTATAGTTTTCGGGGTACTGTATTATTTTTGTTTTATCGACATATTTTAATAATTCTTTGTAAGTAGTTGGTCCTATTGGTACAAAAAAATTAGCTTGTATGTTTGTATAGTTTTCAAAAAATATTTTAGTAATGAAAGAGCTTGTTAATATTAGGTAATCGTATGTTTTTTGTGGGGGAGGATTAGATTTTAATTTTAAAATGGGCTCT
>CALFWH010000025.1 GCA_937927985.1 uncultured bacterium
ATAAAATAGTTGGTCCATTTAAAGTTTTTCCAAGTAGAGGGATAAGTGGTTTTCTTAATGTATATAAACTATGGAAAGATATACAAGCAGGATTGATAAGGCATATTTTAAAAAAAATAGAATTTTTAAAAAATATAAATGAAAATTTTTACTTTGTTGCAGTAGGAGATATATATCCTTTAATATTACTCTATTTTGCAAAAAAAATTAATAAAACTTTTTTTGTTGCTACAGCTAAATCTATAAAAACAGAACCTTTCAATATACTTGAAATTTTGCTCATGAAAAAAACAATAGCTAATTTTGTAAGAGATAATCAAACCTATGAATGGATATTAAAAAAATATAAAGAACTAAATAATGTATACTTTTTAGGTAATCCAGTTTTGGATATACCGTATATAAAATTTCCTAATGAAGTATTTCAAAACAACATCATAGTTTTACCAGGAAGAATTAATGAATCAATAGATAATCTTAAAAAATTACTACCAATAATGAAAAAACTAAAGGAATTTAATTTTTCAATTATCATACCTGATTTTTATCCAGTAGAAGAAATAAAAGAACTTATTGTAAATTATGACAACGTAGTGATAATAAATTCAATTTATTATAGATATTTTTTAGAGAATAGTTTTTGTGTATGGGGCTTTGGAGGCTCTGCTAATGAGCAAGCTGCTGGTTTTGGATTACCAGTCATTAGCTTATATCAAAAAAATTGGTATAGGCAAAGACAAAAAAAACTATTAAAAGATTCTTTAATTCTGGTAGAAAAAATAGAAGATTTTGAAAAAGAAACTTTAAAACTGAAAGAAGAAAAAGATTATTATTTATATCTTAGCAAAGTAGGTAGAGAAGAAATGGGTCCACTAGGAGGAGCAATCAAAATAGCAAATTTTATAATAAATTTTATATACTAAAAACAAACTAATTCTAATTAAAGGACAATAATTAAAATTTGTTTAACTATGACTAAGGGGGGTAAAAATGGTAGAGATCAAATTTTATGGTAGAGGTGGACAAGGAGCAGTTACAGCTGCAAATCTATTGGTGCAAGCCGCTTTCAAAGAAGGTAAATCTGCAATTGCTTTTCCTTCCTTTGGAGCAGAAAGAAGAGGAGCAATATTAAACGCCTTTGCAAGGATAGATAACAAAGAAATCAATATACATCAAAATATATATGAACCAGATATATTAGTAGTACTAGATAAAAAAATAATTGAAATGACTAACATTCTAGAGGGATTAAAAAAAAATGGTACAGTCATAATAAATACTTCTTCAATTCCAGAAAACCTAGATTTTGATGGTAAGCTTTACATAGTAGATGCAACTAAGATATGTTTAGATATGAATTTGGTTATTTCTGGTTGGCCAGTAGTAAATACAGCAATACTTGGAGCTTTTTGTAAAGCAACTTCCATCATAAAAATAGAAAGCTTAATTGAAGTTATAAAAGAAAACTGGAAAGGATCAATAGGTCAAAAAAATTCTGAAGCTTGCTTGAGAGCTTATAATGAAACTTATGAAGTTATGTTAAAAAAGGAGGTAATATGAAAGTACTTATTCCGAAATCCAAGTCTTCAAAAGGAGCAGTAGGTAAAACAGGGCTTTGGAGAACCTCAAAACCAGTAGTCAATCATAATAAATGTATAAAATGTGTTATCTGCTGGGCTTTCTGTCCTGAAACTACAATTATTAGATTTCAAGATAATTCTGTTGATATAGATTATGAATACTGTAAAGGATGTGGAGTATGTGCTAATGAATGCCCAGTAAACGCTATAGATATGGTAGAAGATTAATTGATAATTTTATTAAAAGGTGGTGTTAATAGTGAGTATAACAGAAAATAGAAATCAAACAATAAAAGTAGTAACTGCTAACGAAGCAGTAGCGTTAGCAGTAAAAAGTGCAAGAGTTGACGTAGTAGGAGCTTATCCTATAACCCCCCAAACCAGTATAATTGAATATCTATCAAAATATGTTGAATTAGAAAAAGTACCTATGGAAATAATAAAAGTAGAATCAGAATATAGTGCAATGGCTGTTGCAATGGGAGCAGCTTCAGTAGGATCAAGAGCTTTTACTGCTACCTCCTCACAAGGATTACTCTATATGACAGAAATGGTATACTGGGTAGCAGGAAGTAGATTTCCAATAGTAATGGCAATAGTTAGTAGAGCAATGGGATCACCTTGGATACTAGGCAATGAACATACAGACATACTATTACCAAGAGAATGGGGATGGATGGTATTATTCCCAGAAAACAATCAAGAAGTTTTCGATACAATAATACAAGCCTACAAACTTGCAGATTCAACACTAATACCAGTGATAGTTGGATTAGATGGTTTTATTTTAAGTCATACTACTACACCTATAAATATACCAGATCAATCAATAATAGATAGCTTCATACCTAAAAATACCCCTAAACCATATGCTTTAGATATAAATAATCCATTCACTCACGGAAATGCTGTACACTCCAATATATACTTAGAATTTAGATATGATATCTTTAGAACAATAGAAGAAGCAGAAGATTTAGTAGATAAAATTGATAAAGAATGGTACAAATTAACAGGAAGAAGCTATGGAGGTACAGTAGATGAGTATTTAATGGATGACGCTGAAGTAGCCATTTTAGTTATGGGAGCTTCTTCAGGAGATGCTAAACAAGCTGCCTTAAAAGTAAGAGAAAAATATAACATAAAAGCAGGAGTTATAAGATTAAGAAGTATAAGACCATTCCCAGTAAAAAGATTAAAAAATATATCTGAAAAAATTAAAGCAATAGGAGTTTTTGATAGAAATATGTCACCAGGTTTAGGAGGTATGATAGCTACAGAGCTTAAATTCGCTCTTTATGATTTAACCCAAAGACCAATAATTCAATCCTATATAGGGGGGTTGGGTGGTAAAGATATCAAAATATCTGATTTTGAAAATATTTTCATTGAATTAAATGAAATGGTTAAAAATAAAATACCTACAACCAAAGTAAAATGGATAGGTTTAGATTTATCTCTAATTGAATCCTATATGGAAGAAGTATAAAGGGGGGTTAGTTTATGACTTCTATTAAGCAATTACCA
>CALFWH010000026.1 GCA_937927985.1 uncultured bacterium
AAATTCATATTTAATTTTATCGGCAAATTCTGATTGGAGAAAATTAATATTGGAACTAAAAATTAAAAACACAGTTATTGCAACTAAGGGTATAGATAAGCGACTTATGAAATCAGCAAATTTATTTACATAATCTATCTTGTTTGATAATATCTGAGTAACAACTCCCAAAAAGAAGGGTAAAAAGATAAACCATAAAAAACTCTGAATTACTCTTGTATGAAGTATTTCTCTATCAATCCATTGCCCAAACATAAGGAAAATATATAAAGGTAAAAACAAAAACTGAAGTAGTAATATGATAGGGTTAATTGCAATAGCACTCTTAATATCGGCTTTACCTAAATAACTAAAAGTTATGAACCAGTCAGTACAAGGTACCAACAAAACCAAAGCTACTACAAACTTAGTATAAAAATCAAGTGGATATATATTTATTGCAAAATAAACAAATAAAGGAATAAAAATAAAATTACCTACTAAATTTGAAAACATAAATTTATAATTCAATTTAGGTATTTGTAGCAAATTAATCTGTATGAAAATAGAATATAGTAATAAACACAGTACTGGATAAATAAGGATTCCAAAATTAGTTGCTATGTCTGGATATTTCAAACCTAAAAAAATTCCCAAAATCATAGAAAGAAAATAGATTAAGAATTGATATTTTTCAAATTGATACCTTTCTATACTAAATGAAATCACTTTAGATTTAGATATTTTTAATTTCTTGAATTAATTTTTTAAGAGTTTCTTTAGCGTCTCCAAAAAGCATTCTTGTTTTGGGATTAAAGAATAATTCATTTTCTACTCCTGCAAAACCTGGATTTAAACTTCTTTTCATAAATATTATATTTTCAGCTTGATCAACTTCAAGAATAGGCATACCATAAAGAGGGCTATTGGGGTTATTTTTAGCTGCTGGATTAACTATATCATTTGCACCAACTATTAAAACCACGTCAGTATTTCTAAATTCAGGATTTATTTGCTCCATTTCATAAAGTTTAGAATAATCCACTTTTGCTTCTGCTAGTAGTACATTCATATGTCCTGGCATCCTACCAGCAACAGGATGAATAGCATATTTAACCTCTACTCCTCTTTTTTCAAGAATTTCTTCTAATTCATGGACTTCATTTTGAGCATTAGATACAGCCATACCATAACCTGGCACTATTATAACCTTTTTAGAATAGACTAATAAAACAGCAGCATCTTCAGGAGTTATTTGCTGCACACTACCTTTTGAAGTAATTTCTTCTTTTTTGGTAACCCCAAATCCGCCAAGTATAACAGAAAAAACACTTCTATTCATTGCTTTTGCCATTAAGAAGGTAAGTATAGTTCCTGAAGCCCCTACAAGTGTACCTGATACTATCATAGCATTATTATTAATAGCAAAACCTCCTATTGAAGCAGCTAATCCTGTAAAAGCATTTAGTAAAGCAATAACTACAGGCATATCAGCCCCACCAATAGGAAAAACTCCACTTAACCCCAATAATCCACCTAACAAGAATAAAAACACTAATAAGTAAAACGATGATATACCAACTATTTGCTGGGGATTCAATACTAAAACAACATAAAAGATAATTATTAGGATTAAAATTATTAAATTAAAAATTCTAATAAGAGAAGATTTTTTAGCTTTTTCAAAGAATCCCCATAGCTTTGCCATAGCTAACATACTTCCCACAAAAGAAATACTTCCTATAACTCCACTAAACCCAGCACTTATAACAAAGAATCTATTACCTATATTATTAAAAAACTCAATGATTGCTATAAGGGCAATAGTCAACCCTCCCATTCCATTAAAGAAAGATACCATTTGAGGCATCTCTGTAAACTTTACAGAATTGGCTAAATAATTACCAACTACGCCCCCTAATAATATTGCAAATAAAATAAACCAAATATTATCAAAATGAACTTGAGTATAAAAAAAAGAACAGACTACAGCAATAAACATACCTATAAAAGATAAAAAATTACCCTTAATAGCAGTAGAAGGATTTGACATATATTTAATACCAATTATAAAAAGTAAAGCACTTAAAAGGTAACCTGTTTCTCTAATGAATTCCATTTCTTAATCCTCACCTTTTTGGATATTTTCAGTAGAATTTTGTTGTTTTTTGAATTTTTGTAACATTCTGTGAGTAACTGCATAACCCCCTACAACATTCAAAGTACCAACAAAAACAGCTAAGAAACTTATTATTTTTAGCAAATTATTATCAACATGTAAAGCTACAAAAATAGCTCCTACAAGTACTATTCCATGAATAGCATTTGTAGCTGACATTAAAGGGGTATGTAATAAACTAGGTACTTTATTTATCAGCTCAAAACCAAGCATTATAGCTAAAATAAATATATAGATTTTATAAAAAACCGATTCCATTTTCCCTCCCTTTAAATACTACTAATCCTTTTTACTATTTATCAACTGGTTTATCTTTTCATTTACTATTTTGTTATTAAAGATAACTACCACATTTTTATCTATTTCATCTTCGAAATTAGGTTGAATTTGATTAGTATTTTTGGATAAATGTAGTATTAGGTTATAAATGTTTTTTGAATAGAGTTTGCTAGCATCGAAAGGTAACAAAGAAGGTAAAGATTTAATTCCTATGATAGTTTTATTGTGGTAATTAATTATTTGATCTGGTTGAGTAAGTTCACAATTTCCTCCTGCAAATATAGCTAAATCTACAATAACTGAGCCTATCTTCATTTGATCAACCATTGGTTTAGTTATTAATATAGGGGCTTTTTTTCCTGGTATTGCTGCAGTTGTTATAATTATATCGCTATCTGAAACATAAGGAATTAATATTTCTCTTTCTTTTTGTAATATATCTTCACTAAACTCTTTAGCGTAACCTGATTTATCTTCAAATTCCTGGATTTGAAAATCTATGTAGTTACCTCCAACACTTTTAATTTGTTCTTTGGTAGTGGGTCTAGGGTCAAAAGCGTATACTTGAGCACCTAATCTTTTAGAAGTAGCGATAGCTTGTAATCCTGCTACTCCAGCTCCTATAACCAAAACCTTAGCTGGAGTAATAGTACCAGCAGCAGTCATAAGCAAAGGAAACATTTTAATACCATAATTAGCAGCTAGTATAACTGCCTTGTATCCCGCAATAGTAGCCATGGAACTCAAAACATCCATACTTTGTGCTCTGGATATTCTTGGAATCAACTCCAAAGCTATATAATTCAATTCATTTTCTAATAAAAATTTAATAAAATCAATATCGAAAGGATTATAGATTCCTATACATATGCTACCTTTTTTAGGTATTCCTTGGAATCTGTTAATAGATAATATAATATCTGCTTGAAGGATTTCTGATTTTTCTTTTATTTCAGCACCTGCTTTAAGGTATTCTTCATCTGAAAATCCAGCATTTAAACCACTGTTACTTTCAACAAACACTTTAAATCCTTTTTGTATTAAATTTTTAACGTCTTGTGGAACAAGTGAAACTCTATTATCTTGGTTTTCTTTAAGAATTCCTATTATCATAGTGTTTTATGTTATGCTTTTTGAAATGTTTTTCTTAGATGTATTTAAAAAAGCTTGCTTTAAATCCTCTATTATATCTTCAACTTCTTCAATACCTACTGATAATCTAATGAGATTGTTAGGAATATTTTCAATACCTTTGTGGGTAGAATAGTAAGGTACGCAGATTAAAGATTCCACTCCCCCAAGGCTAACAGCATGTGAAATTAATTTTAAGGATGATATGAATCTGTAAATATCCTCTTGATCCAAGTTAACTGTAAAACTAAATGTGCCTCCCAATCCTTTAACATTAGGACTTAAATTTTCAATTTTTGGAAAAAACACTTCTTGGACAAAATCCTGAGTTTTAAGGAATTCTACTACCTTTATAGCATTTTGTTGATGTTTTTCCATTCTTATGGATAATGTTTTTAATCCTCTTAGTATAAGATAGCTATCAAACGGGCTAAGTTGATTACCAAAAGAATCTCTGTATTGCTTAATTTTTTCATAAAGAGATGGATTATTTAACATTACAGCTCCACCTATACTATCACTATGACCATTTAAATACTTAGTTAAGCTATGTACTACAATATCCACCTGATCAGCTAAAGGATTATAAAAATAAGGAGTTAAGAAAGTATTATCAAATACTATGATTATTTCTGGATTTTTTGATTTAATTTTTTTAATCAATTGATTAACATTTACAGTTTTCATTAATGGATTTGTAGGAGATTCTAACCAAACCAAACAGTATTCTGTAAAATCAATATTATCGATATTCTGAGTAAAATCTACATAATCTACTTTTATGTTATATTTAGGGAGAAAATGATTAAATATTTTCTTGGTAACTGAATATAAGTCATCAAAAGCTAAAACTTTATTAGAGGGATTAAGAAGAGAGAATAAGCAAGAAGTAATAGCAGCCATACCACTTGAAAAAACTAAACAATAATTTGCTTTTTCTATATAAGCTAATTTTTTTTCAAGTGTTTCTCTTGTTTGATTATTATATCTTTGATAAAATAATCCAGTAGGTTCAAGTGATTCTAGCTGGTAAGTAGAGGTAAGGTGAATAGATTTAACTACATCACCTTCAGGATTATCAAAAAAGGGTTTTTCTCCTAGATGAATTAGTGCAGTTTGGAATCCATAGTTCATCGGAATCTCCTCCTTTAAAAAATTAATTTAAAAAATTAATCCATTATTACTTTATCTATTGTGGCGGCTCCTATTAGTATGTCATTATTATAAAAGGATATAATTTGTCCTGGAGTAATAGCTAATTGTTTTTCATAAAATTCAACCTCTATTATATCTTGATCTATTTTCTTTACAACACATCTAGTAGGCTCATGAGTATATCTTATTTTTGCTGATAGGTTTTCAAATTCTGGAATTATCCAATTTAGATTTCTAGCTATTAATTTTTTTTGATAGAGATCTTCTTTTTCTCCAACAACGATTGTATTAGTAGATGAGTCTATATTTATAACGTAAAGGGGTTTAGAGGATGACAAACCTATACCTTTTCTCTGACCTATGGTATAGAGATGTATTCCTTTGTGAAATCCCAGAATTTTGCCAGTTTTATCCTTTATTAATCCATTTTCTATTGGTTGATTCTTGAATATTTCAATATATTTTGAGGATATAAAATTTTGGCTATCTGGTTTATTATATACTTTTAGATTGTAGTATTTTGCTATTTTTCTGGTAAATTCTTTATTTTCTATGTATCCCAGAGGGAAAATGGATTTTTCAAAGTGCTTTTGGTTTAGATAAGAAAGATAATATGATTGATCTTTTTTAAGATAGTTAGCTTTAGCAAGGGTATACAAGCCTTTATAAATTATTTTTTTAACGTAATGCCCAGTAGAAAAATAATCAAAATTTATTTTTGATTGGATAGCTTTTTCAAGTAGATGTTCAAATTTCATTTGCCAATTACATTTAACACAGGGATTAGGAGTTCTTCCGTTAAAGTACTCATTTTTGAAGTAATCAAGTATTTGTTGATATTCTTCAACTAAATCTATGATGTATAATTCTGTATTTAGTTGTTTTGTTATAGTTATGATATCGTTAATATCTTCAATTTCTTCAGGGCCAAAGCAGCCATGTGTTTTATTTTTGGAGATATCTTGAAAGATTTTTTCATATTTAGGATTCCAAATTTTCATTGTTATAGCAAAGACATTAAATCCCAATTCTTTAAGTATTGCTAAGTTAGCTGCTGAATCCACTCCACCACTTAACCCCACTGCTATTTTAGAATTTTTAAAAACACCAATCTTATCCAATTCAATTTCTGCGTTTTGTAAAAATGTTTGATATTGTTTTTTAAAATCTAGATCTGAGTTAATCATAGTTATTGTATATTATCTGGGCTAAGAGGGGTTACATTTCTAGTTTCTGGAGTGATTATATCATCAATTATTCCATATTCCTTAGCTTCTTGTGCAGACATGTAGTAATCTCTATCAGTATCTTTTTCTATTTTTTCTATGGGTTGGCCTGTATGATTTGATAGTATTTCATTTATTATTTTTTTGAGTCTATTGATTTCTTTAGCATGAATTTCTATGTCTGTAGCTTGTCCACCTATACCTTTTATCCAGGGTTGGTGAATCATTATTCTAGAGTATGGTAAAGCGAATCTTTTACCTTTAGCTCCACCTGCAAGTAAAACAGCTGCTGCACTTGCTGCCATACCAACACAAATAGTAGATACATCAGGTTTAATAACTCTCATAGTATCGTAAATAGCTAAAGCTGCTGATATACTACCACCTGGGCTATTGATATAAAGATCAATATCTTTATCAGGATCTTCTTTTTCGAGGAATAATAATTGAGCTATAATGAGGTTAGCTAAGTGATCTTCTATAGCGTCACCTAGGAATATAATTCTTTCTTTTAGTAATCTAGAGAATATATCGTAAGATCTTTCTCCTCGTGGTGTTTGTTCAACAACTATGGGCACTAGAGTATTGCGTATTATTTCCATATATTTTCCCCCTTTTTAGTGGGCGGAATAGGAATTGAACCTATGACCTCCTGCTTGTGAAACAGGCGCTCTAACCTCTGAGCTATCCGCCCCCTACATTTTAATTATTAATAAAATTTTACAAAAAAAAGCTTTAACCTTTTACGTAATTAAAAGGATAGAAATTTAGAATATAGAAATTAATTGATATAAAGAGGGGGTGGAATTATGAGAAAATTCTTATTTTTTTTAAATTTGTTTTTAATATCTTTTATCTTTTCTCAAACAATCCAGAAAGCAGATTTAATATATGAAGGTAATAAATTTAATGCTTACCTAATAAAAAATACTTCTTATTTAACAAAAGAAGATTTATCATATATTATAGGTTCTCCAGTAAGATGGGATCCAAAAGAAAAAGTTGTTTTAATAGATAATTTAAGAATTTATGCTAAAACAGTAATATACAAAGGCGAATTGCTTTTAGGAATAAAAGAGATATTAACACCCCTTGGATATCAAATAAAATGGGATCAAGCTTCAAGAACAGTTACAATAATACCTCCTTCAGCAAAAAGTACAGAACAAAAAGCTAAAGTAAAAATCCAAAATAATAACAATGATCAAGAAAACAACAACGATAGTAATAAAAATATAAACAAAAAAGATAGATATGAAATTCCCTTTGTAGATAGTAACAAAAATGACAATTCAAAAGATAATATGAAAGAAAGACAAGCTTTACAAGTAGTATTTATTCCTCGATCAGCTTTCAATGAAGAATATAAAGTTACAGTAAGTGATCTAAAAGAAAGCAGAGTATATAAAGGTATGTACAATTCCCAAAGTGGATTCAAGTTTGTAATAATCAATGTTTCCCAACAAAATCTTTCTAACAAAGTGCAATTATATACCGGTAAATTTGTTTTATTCGATAACAGGAATTCAAGGTATGAATATATAGAAGGGTTAAGTAGTTATATTTTGCAGATATTAATGCCAAATGGGATAAATTTTGGTACATTAGTTTTTGAGATACCAGAAACTTCAATTCCTTCAAAGTTAGTTTTAGAAACCTATGGCTCAACACCTATAATAATAAATCTTTTGTAAAGAAGGGGAAAAATAGTTTATAGAGAATAGTTTAATATAATGTAGTTGCCGGGGTGGCGGAATAGGTAGACGCAGGGGACTTAAAATCCCCCGGAGGCAAACCTCCGTGCCGGTTCGAGTCCGGCCCCCGGCATAAAAACAAAATGCACATAGATTATCTCTGTCAACTAGCTCACATAGAATTAAACGAAAAAGAAAAACAAATTATACCAAAAAACATTAATCAAATAATAGAATTTTTCAACAAAATCCAAGAATTAGATATCAAAGAAGAAGAATATTACTATCCTTCTCATTTAGGACAAACAAAATACAATCAAACCCCAAAAAACGAGATCGATTTTGAAGAATTTATAAATGAAAATTCAAAAAGAGAAGGAAATTATTTTAAAATTCCCCCTATACTAAAAACTTAATAAAAAAATGTTTTGCAATGAAAACAATTCCGCTATGCTGGGAAAAAGCGGAATACAAATACTCCCAGCCCTAAACTAAAGTTTAGGAAAAAAAATAAATAATGTTAACTAAACAAGAAAAAGAAGAAATAATTAAATTATTACAAATACACGAAAAAGATACAGGCTCACCAGGAGTACAATATCTATTATTAACAGCAAAAATAAATTCCTTAGAAGAACATTTAAAAGTACATAAAAAAGATAAACAAACTTATAGAACATTACTTAGATTATACGCTAAAAGAAGAAAATTAAGAAAATACATTATTGAAAATTATCCAGAAATATATCAGAAAATAAAAGAAATAATTCTTTAAGCTAAGGGGGTATATAATGTATATCATAGACTCACTAGTTAATTCAGGATTTAATTACTTAAATGAAATAAGAAAAACAATAGGAAATAATTTAGTTTTTCTAAAATTTAATCTATCCCCAGCAAATATAAACTATAATTTCGATGTTAACCTATATGAAGAAGTTATAAATTTTTATCTATCAAATACTAACAAAAATGAAAATCATGAATACATTTATATACCACCCGAGCAAGATATTAACATAACGGATGAACAAAGTTTAATATCAAATTATCAGCTTTTTTCTTATTTAACTACTCTTGTATTACATTTTAGTAATTATGTAAAAGTAAATAAAAAAACAAAGACAGATGAATTTTTCATACTTTCAAAACTAGATGGTGATTTTCTAACATTAAAGAATTTTGTAATAAAAAATATGATAGAATTTTTAGAGAGCTTCATAAAAATAAGAGGTGATTATATATCTAATGATATAAAAGAAGATATTATAAAACTTTTGGATTATTTGAAAAAAGAAGATTTTACTCAAAATTTAGAAGAATTTGATGAAATTTGGGAAGAAACAATAAAGAAAAATCAAGATTATGAATACTATATTTTATCTAAGGACAAAATCTTTTTATCGGTACCTTCATCATATATATGGTTTGAATTTCTATTACATATAGCTTATTTGTATGAAAATAAAATATCTATTAATTCTTTTGATGAACTATACGAAAAAAGAGTTAGACCTTCGTTTGAAATAAGCAAAAATTGGTATAAAACTTTTTATAATAATATAATTGCCAAGGAATCACTAAAAGTAGAATTATATAATTCAATTTTAGATAAATTAGAAGAAGCCGAAAAATATATAGAAAAAGTGTATATTACAGCAAAACAAAAATATCCTGAAAAATTTGAGTTAAACGAGCAATATTTTATTGATATACTTACATTTCTATATGAAAAAACAACGGAACTAACAAAACTATCTTTGCAATTAGAAGAAAATAAACTAAAAGGAACAGGAATTTTCGAAAACTTCTATAAAATTTTAAAAGAAATTTATTATGAAAGAGAATCATTATTAATTTTGTACGAGTTTCATAATTCCATACAATCTACCCTAAATAATTTAGAAGAAGAATCAAATTTTATTACTACAATAGACAAGAAAATTTTAGAAAACAGGGAAAAATTTGAAAATTTATTGGATTTAATACTAAAATTTATAGAAGTAAACAATAAAGATATAATAATAGACATTATAGATTATTTTCAAAACAATTTGGAATCCTTAATATTAGATCTAAAAGAAGATTCAAAAAAACTAGAAAAACTTTTAGAGCCAGAGAAAATAATCTGTGTAAATTGTGGACATTCTAACGATTCTTCAGAAGAATATTGCAAAAATTGTGGAAAAAAATTAATAAAACCAACTACTGAAAGTAAAGGCACTATTAAACTCCTCTTATCAAAACTTTATAAAACCAATGATAAAGAAGAAATAATATCTATATTAAGTTTGATTAACAGTATTCTAAACAACATTTTATCTAATATAAACAGCATAAAAAATTCTTTGGATTCTTTGAAAGGAGAACCAGTAACGGAAATTATAATAAAAATTGAAAATATTATTGAAGCTATATTATCAATTAAAGACAAGATGAATTATCTTAGCAGCAATAAAGAATTAATTATTCAAGAATTAGAAAAATTAAGAGATGAAATGGAGCAGCAAGTTTATAACATGGAGAAACAATCTGAAGAGCTTTACAATTATATAAAAAATCTTAGTCAAGAAGTAAACTAATAAAGGGAGGATATTAAGATGAAGTGGATATATTTTTACGATGAAGGAAATGCTAATATGAGATTATTATTAGGAGGTAAAGGGGCAAACCTTGCAGAAATGACTAACCTTGGTTTGCCAGTGCCTCCAGGATTTACCATTACTACTGAAGTCTGTAAACTATATCTCAAGGATCCTAAAAGCACAATTAATGAATTAATACCAAAAGTAAAAGAAGCAATAAATGAACTAGAGAAAAGAATAGGCAGGAAATTTAACGATAAAGAAAATATGCCTCTTTTAGTTTCAGTAAGATCTGGAGCTCCAGCTTCAATGCCCGGAATGATGGACACTATCCTAAATGTAGGTCTTACCAAAGAATTAATACCTACATTAGCAAAACATACTAATAAAAGATTTGCTTTAGATTCCTACAGAAGATTATTACAAATGTTTGGAAAAACAGTACTATCTATTCATACCTTAGAAGAAATTTTCGATGAATATAAAAAACATCATAATAAAAAATTCGATATTGAATTAGATGAAAATGATTTAGAAGAAGTAATAAAATTAATGGAAAGTGAATATGAAAAAAACGGTAAAACGTTACCTCAAGATCCTTTCGAACAACTAAAAATGTCAATAGAAACTGTTTTTAATTCTTGGAATAATGAAAGAGCAAAGGAATATAGGAGAATATATAATATT
>CALFWH010000027.1 GCA_937927985.1 uncultured bacterium
TATATTATTTCTCCTCTACCTGCTGATCAAGGTAAGATATATGCTGCGGGGACTAACTTGGTTATATTTAAATCTTTTCCTGAAGAAGAATTAGCCTCTCTTAAATTTGTAGAATATTTGCTTGATAGTAAAAATTTAGAATACTTCTGTATGAATACAGGTTATATTGTGCCTACTAACAAATATACAGAAAATTATAACCAGTTTTTAAATTCTAATCCAGATTATAAAAGAGTGATTGAATATAGTAAAGATAAGCTTTATGTACAGCCTCCAGTATGGGCCTGGGAAAATATAAGATATTTCTTTAACGACTATATGGTATCAATTTTCCTAAATAAACAATCATTGGAAGATCAACAGAAAGAAATGGAACAAAAAGTAAATCAAATAATATCTAATCAAAACGCTAAATTTAATAATTAGCTATTTAGAAAAGGGGGGAGGGAATTGAGAAAAACAAAAAATTTAACTAAAAAAATCATCTCTAAGCGCTTCATTCAAAAAGAGGATCTAATAGAAGATCCACCAGAAGATCTAAAGGAAGATATAATAGAAGATCTAATAGAAGATTCAACAAATAATGAGGTTTTTTATGAAAGCGTAGAAAGAATAATGAATAAAGAACTAAAGAACATAATAAGAATATGTGATATATGCGGAGGAGAAATGCTTCTATATGATAAAAACTTAATGATCTGCCAAGATTGTGGTTACCATCTAAAAATTGAAGATTAAAGGACTATAAAAAATTCAAGTAGAATAAAAATAATAATGAAAAATAAAACAGAAAGCAGAAGTTTTTCCATTATAACTCTAGGATGCCCTAAAAATACTGTAGACAGTGAGCTTATAACTGCCTCCTTAATAGATAAAGGATTCCAATATAAAGACAATATTTTTCAAAGTGATTATGTTATAATAAATACTTGTGGCTTTATAAAACCTGCTGTTAAGCAATCTTTAGAAACAATAACTAATCTAATAGAAACTATCCAAGAAAATAATCTGTCTACTAAAGTAATAGTTTCCGGTTGTTTAGTAAGTAGATATGGAAAATACTTAGTACAAAAACTTGATAAAGTGTATTCTTTTTATGATACTAATTCTTTCTTGCAAATAGCTGAAGATTTACAAAATGAAGATTTACAAAATGAGGATAATAGACAGAAAAACAATAAAATAAAATTAAGAAGTTCTGTTTATGGTTTTGATTATTCATATAAACTTTCAAAGTTTATTTCAACAGGTTATTATTCTTATGTTAAAATAGCTGAGGGTTGTAATCATAAGTGCTCTTTTTGTGCAATTCCTCTTATAAGAGGTAAATACAAATCAAGGCCAATTGAAGATATAATTAAAGAAATAGAAAAATTAGTCAAAATAGGAATAAAAGAAATAATCTTAGTTTCTCAAGATACTTCTTTTTACGGTTACGATTTATATAAAAAACTTTCATTATCAGATTTATTAAGAAAAATAGATGAAATGAAAGGGGATTTTTGGGTAAGATTGCATTATTTATATCCTACTACTTTAAATAAGGAAGTTATTAGGCTAATAGCTAATTCTGAAAAAATTGTAAAATACATAGATATACCATTTCAGCATGTAAGTTCAAGAGTTTTAAAAGCAATGAGAAGACCTGGTAATAAAGATTATTATAAAAATTTTGTTTATGAATTAAGAAAAATAATACCAGATGTAGTTATAAGGTCTACTTTTATAATTGGGCATCCTTATGAAGAAGAAGAAGACTTTCAAGAATTATTGGATTTTTTAAGTGAAGTGAAAATAGAAAGGGCAGGATTTTTTAAATACTATAGAGAAAAGGATACATACTCTTATACTTTACCCCAAGTTAGTTATAAAATAAAACAAAAAAGATACAACAAAGTGGTTACTTTACAAGATGAAATACTTAGGCGATGGTCGATTAATCAAATAGGTAAAGTTTTTAAGGTATTAGTTGAATATGAAGATGATAATTTTTACATTGGTAGAGCTTATTTTGATTCTCCAGAAATCGATTCAGTTATAAAATTGCATAAATCTACTAAATTAAATGTAGGTGATTTTTATAAAGTAAGAATAATAGACTATAAGGAGTATGATTTTTATGGAGAATGTATTAGTTAGTGGGATGAGACCAACGGGGAAATTACATATAGGACATATATTTGGTACTTTAAATAATTGGGTTAAATATCAGGAAAAATATAAATGCTATTTTATAATAGTTGATTGGCACGCACTTACTACTAATTATGAAAATACAAAAGAAATACCTCAATATGTACTAGAGGTTTTAACTGATTATATTGCTTTTGGATTAGATTATAATAAAAGTGTTATATATTTGCAATCTATGGTTGAGGAAGTAGCTGTTTTACATCTTTTACTTTCTATGATTACTCCCTTAAGTTGGCTTGAAAGAGTACCTTCTTTTAAAGATCAAATCCAACAATTGGGTAAAGAAATAGCAACTTATGGTTTTTTGGGATATCCAGTATTGATGACAGCAGATATACTTTCCTTTAATGCTAAATACGTACCTGTTGGACAAGATCAGTTACCTCATTTGGAATTAGCTAGGGAAATAGTAAGAAGGTTTAATTATTTATATGGAGATACTTTTGTAGAACCTGAGCCGCTACTAACTGAAAGTCCTTATATTCCAGGATTCGATGGTAGAAAAATGAGCAAAAGCTATAATAACGCAATATTTATAGATGAAAATGAAAAAGAAACAGAAGAAAAAGTAATGAAATACATAACCGATCCTCAGAAAATATACAAAAATTCTCCTGGTAGACCTCAAATTTGTAATGTTTTTACTTTACATAAAGCTTTTAATAATCCAGAAAAAGAAGAAATAGAGCAAAATTGTACCCAAGGTAAATTAGGATGCGTTGAATGTAAAAAGAGATTAGCTAAATTAATAAATTCAACTCTTCAACCTATTAGAGAAAAAAGGAAATCTATTGATAAATCTAAGTTAACTGATATACTCTTACAAGGATCCCTTGAAGCTAAAAAAGAAACTCGAAAAATACTTACTAAAGTAAAACAAAAGTTAAATATTTTAGGGGTGTAATTTTATGAAAAAAATATTAATTGTGGATGACGATCAAAATATACTTGAATTAGTTAAACGAATACTGGAATTAGAAGGCTATGAAAGTATTACTACTGATAATCCCATTCAAGCAATAGAAATTGTAGACAAAATGTGGAAAGAAATAGATATAATAATCTGTGATTACATGATGCCTGAAATGGATGGACTGAATTTTGTTAAAAATATACGTAAAAATCCCTTATATAATCACATAAAGATAATTATGCTAACAGCAATAGATACGTTTGATGTAATAAAAAAAAGTATGTTCTTGGGAGTAAAAGATTATATAGTTAAACCTTTTGATCCACAAGAAGTTATTAATTCAATTGAAAAAGTGAGAGAAGAAAAGTAAAGTGTTTTTTATAAGAAATATTATAATTTTTAGAAGTACCTTGGTATTTATATTATTTACAACAATACTTGCATTTTCCAATGTTTTGCAAACTGTAAGCTATTATGAATCTAAGGCTGAAGCATCTTATAAGAGAGCAAAAGAAGATTCTCTTTCTCAAAATTATATTAATTCTCTAGTTAATTATGTTGAATCCATAACTTACTATACTTTAGCTTATC
>CALFWH010000028.1 GCA_937927985.1 uncultured bacterium
ATTAGCAGATATAATAAGGCATTCCCAAGCAGATATACTGGCTTTACAAGAAGTCGAAAATGAGCAAATATTATATGACTTATTGAAAATCTCTAATTTAGATAAAAAGTATAATTTAATAGTAGGAAAATCTGATAATAGAGGTATAGCAACCGCTTTGTTAGTGGATAATAAATTCAAGGTTAAGAGTTATACAATAAACGAGAATAATACTAATTTCAAAAGGCCACCAGTAGAAGCAATAATAGAAATTATGCCTGGTTTTGAAGTAAAAGTATTTTCTGTACATCTAAAATCAAAGAGAGGGGGCCAAGAAGCAGATATTCAGAGAGAAAAAGAAGCACAAAGCCTAGTAGAAATGACAAAAAATTCAGATATACCAGTAATTTTAATGGGGGATTTTAATGATTTTCCAGATTCAAAAACAATCAAAATAATAGAATCAAATGGATTTAAAGATGTAAGAAAATTAGATAAAATGTCAAAAGAAATTAATTATCCTACTCACTATGGTAAACATATAAGTATTCTGGATTATGTATTTTTATCTCCTGAGTTACAAAATAAGGTAGTACAGAAAAGCTTTAATGTAGTAGGTAACAAAGAGCATCCTTTAGCTTCTAAAGCCTCCGACCACAGATTAATAGAAATAGAATTAAAAATAAAAGAAGATTTAGAAAAAATAATATAATAATGGTAGTAATTCTACCTCAACCAGCAAAATTATTTATAGATACATTAGAAGCCTTAATCTATTATCCTAACGAAATAGATCAAACAATAAAAGATATTTATGAACAAAATAAACAGGAATTTGAGCTCTTCCTAAGCTTTCTAGAAAAAGAGATAAAAGAAGACTGGAAAATAGCTAAATTCTCTCTACCCTTAAATGAAAACTTTATAAATGAAATAGAGAAAGAATTAGATAAAATACCTATTTTACACAATCAGATAATAGAAAATGCACAAAAAATAAAGGTAGAAGAAAGTCTAACAGAAGAAGATAAAAAACTAACAGAGAACATATTAATTAATCTAGTAGAATTAATTAAAATTAGAAATTTAATAGCTCAAATTTTAAGTAATCAAAAATTACTTTCTCCTTTCCCAATAATAGATAGGTTTTTAAAAATATTTTGGAGTTATATAGAAAATATAAAAAATTTAGAAAATTTCCCAATAGAACTACTAATAGAATATCTATTCTCAACATTCAAATTAATTATAAATACAGAAGAACAAATAAAGATTGAAAAGGAATTAGTAAAAAAGTTAAAAGATAAAGAAAGATTGGAAAAGATAATAGATGAGCAAGAGCAATTTATAGAAGCAATAAAATACGCTTTAGGTGCAGCCTATGAATTGATAAGTGGAAATATAAACTTATCAGATGATCCAAACTTACCCTCAAAAATATTTACTCAAATAAACCAAGCCTCTAATGGACTATTTGTTTTGGAAAAAAATAAAAAAATCAACATAACAGATCTACTAGAAAATTTTGAAAACTTAACAGAAGATGAGAAAATCTATACCGTAAATTTCCTTAAAAATCACTTGAATTCAACCTTTTTAAATCCTGAATTCATATTATTCATAAATACAGAAAATATAAGTAAAATAGAAAACTTAATTCAGATATTAAGAGATGAAAATATTAATGAATTAATAAAAGAAAACAAGCAAATAATAATTGATTCAATAAACGAAATAGATAACTTAGAACCAAACCCAAATTCATCTACACGACAAATAGAATTGGCAAATAGTTTTACTTTATTTATCACTAATAACCTACCTTTAACTACTTTTGTAAATATAATAGCAAATTTAAAAAATATTGTCATAATTTTTACTGCTATAAACATTCTAGAAAATTCTCAAAAAATAGAATACTTCACTGAATTAATAGAAAATCTAATCTTTTATTCCATAAGATATTCAATTTACAAAAGCAATTTAGAAGAACTATATATAACATTTTTGAATTTTTCAGTAATTTATAAAGAAATAGACAAAATAATTCAAGAAGTAATAAATAAAAAAGTAATATGTCCTTCCTGTAAAGCAGAAAATGATTTTCTAAATTTAAAGTGTGTAAATTGTAATTTTAAATTTTCAGAAACAATAGAAAAACTGTTAATTATAAACCTAGATCGTAGCTTACCAATAATAAGCAATTACGTTATCAATTTCATAGATAATTATTTCATAAAAAAAGATTTAGAAGCAACTATTTACCAATTAGAAAAAACAATAGAAGAACTAAACAAAATAAATCAACTACTAACCAAAGCTAATTCACAAAATCAAGAAATTGAAATAATAGAAAATTTAGTAAATCATTTAGAAAATATTAGAGAAATTGTTTTACAAAATGAATCAGAAAAAGTAATACCAGAATTAGTAAATTTTTTAGAACAAGCACAATTAATAAAATCGATATTAGAAAATCGAGAGTTTTTTTAATTTTATAAAGGGAAAATTAAAGATAGATAAAATTTATATATATGAAGGGCCTCTAGCTCAGGTGGTTAGAGCG
>CALFWH010000029.1 GCA_937927985.1 uncultured bacterium
AGTTATGGTAATTTTAAGCCCATACTCATAAACAATCTGGAATTGTTTTTTGATAATATAAACATCTATGATTTTATTAAAAAATCTGATCTAAAAAGTTTATTAATTTTACCTATTAAAAGTGAATTAACCGATTATAGTCCTGTATTGCTAGTTTTTAGTTTAAAAAATAGATTTGATGAGGAAAGCATTGAATTGCTATACAGTTTAGCTAATCATTTTAGTATATTCTTTGAGAATGCTTCTATATATTCGTTTTTAGAGGAGAGATTGAAAGCTACTGATATTTTGTATAATTTCTTGAGAATAGTTACTTCTGTATTAGATCCTTACAATGTGGTTATTAATTCTAAGGATTTTCTATATGAACTTACAAAAGCAGAAATAATTTACTTTATATTGAAAAGATATGATCGTTTTGATATCGTATACAAGCACCCAGATCAAAATAATATTGATAACAGCTTAATTATTAAATCTCTAAATTTATTGGGCACTACTGTTATTTCTATTAATTTTAAAAATTTTTCTTCTAACAAAAATTTTAAGAAAATATGGACAGAATTTGTAAAATTAAATCCCAATCTTAAGCAATTATTCATCATTCCTTTGGTTTATTTAAGAGAAATTTTGGGATATATAATATTAGGTTTAACAAAGGAGAATTTAAACGAAAATTTATTATGGATATTAACTAATATACCTTATGCTCTGTCTACTCCACTTAAGAATTCCATGATAATGCAAGAACAAGTAGAAATATCTAACATAATTAGACAATCTTTAATAACTAAGATAGAAAGGCAGAATTTATTGAAGAGAGGTATAGATTTGTATTACAAACACATAACTTCAAGAGAGATAACTGCTGATTGGATAGAATTAATTGAGAAAGATGAAGGGATTATAGTTATTGTCGCAGATGTATCTGGCAAAGGGGCCAGATCTGCAATTTATACTGCTCAAGCTAAATTTGCTGCTAAATCACTCTTTCAAACTATAAACGATTTTCAGTACGCTGTTAATCAACTCAATAATATCCTCTCCTCTACCGTCTCTGATAATACTTTCATTACTATGTTTGCTACTTATATATACAGGAAAGATAATAAAATATATTGTAAATATTTAAGTGCTGGCCACGAACCTATGATTATAATAAAAAAATCTAAAGAATTAGTAGCCTTAACTACTAAAGATATTCCACTTTGTATAGATAAAGATTATTTCTATCAACCCAATACTTATGAATTAGAAAAAGGGGATATAATTTTTTTATATACTGATGGAGTCATAGATATAAAAAACGAAAATAATCAAACCTTTGGTAGAGAAAGATTAATTAGTTTATTAGAAAACATTCAAACTGATGATGTTAAACATTTAACAGAGAACATCTATATTCAAGTGATGAAATTTAGTAGCTCTCCATTATCTAATCCACCTGATGATATAACTTTACTTTTTATGAAGGTTTTGTAGTTTATGGATGTAGAATAATTATAAAGAGAGGTGGTAGAATAATGTACGATTGTGCTATAGTGGGAGCTGGAGCAGCTGGGCTATCTGCAGCTATATACGCTGCAAGACTGGGATTAAAAACTATTGTTTTTGAAAAGCAATTTCCGGGGGGACAGTTACTTCTCACCGAAGAAATAGAAAATTACCCCGGTTTTATAAAAGTTAGTGGATCTAAAATAGCTCAGATAATGGCAGAGCAAGCTAAATTGGCTGGTGCCCAAATAAATACCCTAGAGGAAGTCGAAAAAATCGAAAAAAATGGACATATTATAAAAATAACTACTTCTAATGGACAATATGAATCCCTAAGTTTAATAATAACAGCTGGTATGACCCATAGAAAACTATCTGTTAAAGGAGAAGATGAATTTTTAGGTAGAGGAGTATCTTATTGTGCCCTTTGTGATGGAGCCTTTTTTAAAGGAAAAGTTATTGCAGTTGTTGGTGGGGGAAATAGCGCCCTACAAGAAACAACCTATCTTGCTAATATAGTATCTAAAGTATATCTCATCCATCGAAGAGATCAATTCAGAGCCTTTAAATACCTCCAAGATAGAGTATTTAACCTAAAAAATGTCGAAATAATCTGGAACACAATAGTACAAGAAATAAAAGGAAGTAATAAAGTTGAAAAATTAGTACTGAAAAATTTAAAAAATAACCAAGTTTATGAATTAGAAGTAGATGGATTATTTATTTTCATTGGTTTTGAAACTAAAACAGATATATACAAAGATTTTGTAGAATTAGACGAATATGGATTTATAAAAACTGATCATCATATGAAAACTAAAACAGAGGGTATATTTGCTGCTGGAGATATAAGAAGTGGAAGTGAAAAACAATTAGTTACTTCTGCTTCTGATGGAGCTATAGCTGCTATCAGAGCTTTTGAATACGTCAAAAATTTAAAGGAAATAAGTGAGGGTATTCATATACAGAGATGATGGATTAGGTGACGCTCTGTTCACCCTCCCTACCTTAAAAATTATCCTCCAAAATCTAAATCAAAAAGATCAAATATTCTTTGTAAGTAACTACTCTAAATTCATTCAAAAAATATTAAACGATCAAAGAATCATAAACTATTCAGTAAAAGATTTTTGTAATGATTTTATTAAAGATAAAAATTCAAATGATATAATTTTCGATATAGCTATTTTTTTAGGTCCCTGGGGAAAAATAAAAAATATTAAACATTTTACCCAGATTATTAAAACTAAAGCTAAATTTAAATTTATTTCATCTTATCAATCAAAAATTCTTTTTAATTTCCTTATAAATTTCCTTAAACATTTTCTTAAAGAAAACTATTTTTTTATAAATTTTGAAAAAATTTTTGAAGGACATGACATTCTTAACACTTTTAACTTTATAAATGAATCTTTCAAAATTTCAAATTTTTTATCTTTAGATAAATATAAAGAACAAGTTTTTAGTTTTTATGATTATGAAAAATTTTTCGAAAATGCTGCTAATAATAGGAAAAATAAGATTATTTTACATTTTACTTATAAATCTTTAAAATTGGGTTTTAGTGTGAAAGATTACCAAAATTTAATAAATCTTATTAACGAATATATTGAAAAAAATTGGGAGGATGGAAGTTTATTAGTGGTTTTTGGTCCTTATGAAGAAAAGTATTTTAATTTATTGGATATAAAGAATAAGGTTATTATAAGTGAATTATGGGATTATGTGGAGTTATGTTTAGAAAGTAGGGGGATTATAGGTTTTGATACTGGTCCTGTACATTTAGCCGCTTTTTTTAATGTACCTTTCGTTTTATCTGTTTTTCCTGATAATGGGTTTGATTATAGGGTTAAAAGATGGAGTCCTTTTTCTAATAAATCTAAAATATACCTTTTTAAATATTCTAGTTTAAAAGAAAAGGTAATTGATTTTTTATATGATATAAAATAAAAAAAATAGAAGGGGAGATTGTACTCCCCTTATTTTTCTTTTATCTTTTATATTCTCTTATATTAGACTTTGTTTGCTAAATGAGATTATTTTGGGTAGGGTTTGCAGTAACATTAGCTCCTAAGGTAGGTTGTGCTGCTGTACCTAGAGGGTTAACTGCTTGGGATGGGTTTAAACCTCCTGCTAAGAGGGGGTTTACACCTCCTATTCCTTGTCCTCCACATTTTTGTAGTATTTGTTGAGCCATTTGATCTACTTCGGGTTTAAGGGGTAGATTCATTGATTTTACCATCATATAGTCTTGTTGTAGCTTTTGTACTGCTTGTTGTAAACCTTGTCCTCCTTGTTGTAAAAATTGTTGTACCATCGTTATATCTTGTAGGATTAATTCATTTGGATCGTTTTGGTTTTGATTTGGATTATTTTGTGCTTGTTGTGCTTGTTGTGGCTGTTGTAATTTTGAAGAACTAGGGTTTTCTTGTGATTTATTTTGAAGTTGTTTTTTAAACTCTTCTATTTCTTTTTTAAGTTTATCTATTTCTTCTTGTAGTTTTTTCTTATCTTCGTTTTTATCAGTATTATCCTTATCCTTAGTTGGGTCCTCACTTGGTTTTGAATCATCTGTTTTCTTTGAATCTTCTATTTTTGAAGATTCATTAATTTGTGAACTTTGAGGAATTGAAGATGTTGTGTTAGATATTCCAGATCCTGCATTTTTTATTTCTGACATTTTAATCACCTCCCTGTATATCTATAGGATTTTTAGTTTTTAGAGCAAGCGTTTTTTTGTTAAAAATGTAAAAAAAAATGATTTTTTGTTAAAAATTGTAAGGTTCTTAATTTTTTATGTATAATAGTATAAACTATGAAAAGTATATTAATAATGAATGAAAATATTAATTTGGATATAGATTCTCGATTTATAAGGCAACTTAAAATGCTTCAAAAAGAAGATTTCAAAATAACTGTCTTGGGTTACAATAAATTCAATGAATTTATGTTCCATAAATCCATTGAATTTAAAAATGTTGAATTTTTACCTATTGATAAAACAAAAGTAAAAAGAATTCTTAGTTTAAAAACCTTCTTTAGAAAATTAAAGTTATTTAAATTTTATTATTTTAACCTTGATGTAGTTAATAATGTCTATAACAATTTAAAAAACAAAAAATTTGATGTAGTTTTAGTAAATGATACTTTTTTTGTTCCCTTGGCTTATGAATTGAAAAAAATATATGGGTGTAAACTTATTTTTGATGCTCATGAATATTATCCATTAGAATTCGAGGATGATCCAAAGTGGATGATTGAAGAAAAACCCTTTAAAGATTGGATAGTATCAACTTACTATCCTAAAGCCGATACAATTTTTACCGTTTCTAAATCTATCGCTATGGAATATCAAAAAAATTACAATATCAATCCTATTGTTTTTATGAATACTACCAATTTTTACGATATTAACCCTGTTTTTAACAGCGGTAAAGTAATAAAGATGGTTTACCATGGAGGAATAAATCCTTCTAGAAGATTAGAGAATTTAGTACAAGCAGTAAAAAAATTAAAGGGAAAAGTAGAATTAGATATGTTTTTAATAGGAAAAAGTAGTAAATACTATAAAGAATTTTATGAGTTTGCAAAAGAAGTGGCCAATATAAGAATACTTGATCCTGTTGATCCTGATAGACTAATTTATAAACTAAACAGTTACGATCTGGGAATTTGTTATATTTATCCTACTAATTTTAATAATAAAAATGCTTTACCGAATAAATTTTTTGAGTGTATACAATCTAG